>CBINJL010000543.1:0-2838 GCA_966250925.1 uncultured Opitutus sp.
CATTCTAATGGCGCGTCGAACCACAATTGATTCCCTCCGGATCACTCGTCACCGAGACCTATCGAACCGCGCGAAGACGGTCTGATCGCCGCTCATCACCACAACGCAGTTCGCCAACCCTGTGCATCCACTCCCACTCCATCCGCATCCGCCTGATCCTGCTGGTCGGTCTCACCGCCATCACCCGGCATCTCTTGGCGGCCGACCTCAAACACGAGGCCCCTTCCCTCAACTTCAGCCTCGCGGCGCTGATTGTCGCGCTGTCTGGGGCCTATCTGTTCATCGCCCTGGCCCAGAAAGAGGACCCGGGGTTCTGACTCGTATCCTAAACTTGAATACCAGCGAATCGCAGCGTTCGCCGGCCTTGGTTCGCCTGCACCGATTTCCGTCATGAAAACCAACTCCAAACCGATTCCCGGAAGCAGCCTGCTCTGCCTCCTCGTCCTCATCGCCTTCGCGGCCGGATGCGCCTCGCATCCCACCATCCAATACGAAGCCGACCGCTCCACTGCCTTCTCCGCCTACAAGACGTATGCGCTGTTCCCCATGGACAAATCGACGGGCATCAGCGGCGCCGATCCCAATGTCAGTCTGCGCTACGCGCCGGTCATCAATACCGCCGTGGCCGACGGGCTGAAGGCCAAGGGCTACACCCCGGCTGATATCACCGCGGCCAATTTTTCCGTGCGGGTCAACGCCACCATCGCGCCCAAAATCGACATCGATACTTGGGGCTACACCACCGTCGGCTACCCTCGCTGGGGCGACTATTGGGGACAGCCGGGATTGGGTTACCCCGGTTACCCCGTCACCACGGTCGACAGCTACGACGAAGGCCTGCTGCGCATCGAAATCTACGACAATACGAGCAAGGAACTCGTCTGGGTCGGCTGGGCCAAGGATCGGCTGGGCAAGTCTCCCAGTGATGAAGCCGTGGCCGATGTCATCGCCCAGGTGCTGGCCAATTCCCCCCCGCCGCCCGCCACCCCGTGATCCCCTACCCGGCAATTGCTGTTCAACGCACATAATAAAAAGGCCGCGACTTCCGTCGCGGTCTTTTTTGCGTGGTCCTATCGCGGACCAAATCAGATATGGATCGCTTCGCCCATCGAGGCGGCGGCGGCTTCCATCAACGCTTCCGACAGCGTCGGGTGCGCGTGGATGGTCTGGTGAATATCCTCCACCGTCGCTTCCAGCTCCATCGCGAGTCCGTATTCGGCGATCAGTTCGGTCGCCTCGGCGCCGATGATGTGTGCGCCGTAGACTTCGCCGGTCTTGCTGTCGCTGATGACCTTGACGAAACCTTCCGACGTCGCACCGGCGACCGCCTTACCGGAGGCGGTGAAGGGGAATTTGCCGACCTTGTAGTCGAGCTTCTTTTCCTTGGCGGCCTGTTCCGTGAGACCAGTGCTGGCCACCTGCGGCAGACAGTAGGTGCAGCCCGGGAAATTCTTCACGCGCTTCGGCTTGCCGTGACCGAACATGCCGTTGACGGCATTGACCGCTTCGAAGGTTGCGATGTGGGCCAGCCAGGGCGGCCCGATGATGTCACCGGCGGCGTAGATGCCCTTCACGTTGGTCTGATAGTTGTCGTCGACCTTCACGTAGTTGCGATCGAGCGAGACGTTCACGTTCGGCGCCAGGACGCCTTCGATGTTGGCCACCACGCCGATGGCGGACAGCACGACCTCGGCTTCGACGCGTTCGGTTTCCTCGCCCTTTACCAGGTCAAGGCTCACGCCCTTCTTACCGACCTTGAAGTTTTCGCAACGCGTGCCGGTGCGGATCTTGATGCCCTGCTTTTCGAAGGAGCGCTGCAGGGTCTTGGAGATTTCCTCATCTTCGACCGGCAGGACGTTGGGCAACATCTCGACCAGCGTCACATCGGCGCCGAAGGCATTGTAGAAATAGGCGAACTCCACGCCGATGGCACCGGCGCCCACGATCACGATCGACTTGGGCAGCGACTTCGAGGCCAGCGCCTCGCGCGAGGTCATCACGCGCTCACCGTCGACTTCGAGGCCGGGGATGCGGCGCATCTTGCAGCCGGTGGCGATGAGGATGTTCTTGGCCTTGAGCAACTGCCCCTGGGTTTCGCCCTCAACGATGGAAACCATGCCCGGGCCGCTCACCTGCGCCTTGCCGCGGATGTAGTCGACCTTGTTCTTCTTGAACAAAAACTCGATGCCCTTGGCCATCTGGCCGGCGACGCCGCGCGAACGCTCCATCACCTTGGCAAAGTCGAAGCTGATGCCCTCGACCGTGAAGCCGAAGTCCTCGGCCTTCTTCATTTTGGTGTAGAGCTCGGCGCTCTTGAGCAGCGCCTTGGTCGGGATGCCGCCCCAGTTAAGGCAGGTGCCGCCAGCGCTTTCCATTTCAACGCAGGCAACCTTCTTGCCCAGTTGGCCGGCGCGAATGGCGCCCGCGTAGCCGGCCGGTCCGCCGCCGATAACAATGAGATCGTAGTCTTTCGATTCAGCCATGGGTGAAGAGATTTGGTCGCCACCGTCGACTGCCCGCGCCCCCCGGTCAAATCGTTTCGCCACTCACGCCACCGTCCGCCGGTCGTGACGTCAGACGTCGATCACGTCGTCGGATTTTTTGCCATCGCCCCGGCCACCACGTTTTCCGCGACCCTGCCGTTCCGATTTCGCGGCGGAAGCATCGTTTTCCAGAAACTGCCCGAGCGCCAGATTGGTCACACTCACGATGATCGCCCCGAGGAGCACCTTGGCTCCCGGGCGACCCAGCACCGCGTCGTTCTGGCGCTGGAGGGCCTGGCCGAGGTAGTCGGCGTTGGGGAGCGCGCCCGAGGCGAGGCCGGCCGCGTAGGACTGC
>CBINJL010000544.1:0-2837 GCA_966250925.1 uncultured Opitutus sp.
CGCCCGCAGATACGCATCTTCGTAAAGAATGGGTAAGGCTTCCACCGCCGCCAACCTGCCTCAACGCATCCCCCTCATGCAAATGTAATTGCGAATTCGTGCCGCCGGCGCCTCCCGCCGATTTCTGCTTGCCGCAAACCCTTCGCATGAGTCGCTTGAACGTCGTGGCATTTGCGGAGTTATCGAAGTTGGCGCTGATGGTTTCCGCGTGGCGGCAGACCCGTCGCACCCGGCGCCAATTGCAATCACCGCCGCCCGTCGGCCCGGCTCAGGAGCGCATCCGCCAAACGCTTCTGACCACACTGGCCGGCACCGTGCGCGGACGACGGCTCGGCGTCTCGGCGGCCCAATCCGAAGCGGACTTCCGACGCCAGATTCCGTTGTCCACCCATGACGATCTGCAGCCGTGGGTCGAGCGCATGCGCCGCGGTGAACCCGACTTGCTCTGGCCCGGCGTGTGCGCCCACTACGCCGCCACCGCAGGCACCACCACCGGCAGTTCGCGCTTCGTGCCGGTGACCGAGGCGATGCAGGCTCATTTTCACCAGGCCACCCGCGCCACCGCGCTGCAGGCCACCGCCCGCGCGGGCCGGATCGCGCCGTTGCGCGGCCGCCTGCTCATGGTCGGAGGCAACACCCTGCAACCGCCGGCGGCCGTGCCCACGCCCGATCAGCCGCATCAGCCCACGACGGCCGACCTCGACACGTTGGCCATGCTGCTGCGCCCGGCCTGGGCCGCGCGCCACTTCATCGAACCGTCCGCCCGCATCGCTCTCGAAACGGATTGGGAAACGCACGTCCGGCGCATCGTCAAACGCACGCGCGGCCGCGACGTCAGCGCCTTGATCGGCAACCCGCAATGGCTGGTCGAATTTGCCCGCCACACGCTCGACAATCTCAGCGAAGGCAAACTGCGTTACACCAAGCTGCAGGCGCTGTGGCCGGAATTGTGCTGCGTGTTTCATGGCGGCACTGCGGCGGATTCCCACCTCGGCCCGCTGCGCGAACTGGCCGGCGAGCGTCTCCTGCTCCACGAATACTATGCCGCCGCCGAAGGCTTCTTCGCCGCCCAGGGCCTCGGTAAATCCCGCGGCCTGCGCCTGTTCTACGACCACGGGATCTATTACGAATTTCTGCCCCTTTCCGCCTACCGGCCGGATCGCATCAATACCCTCGGGAGTCAGGCCGTGCCGTTGAGCGAAGTGGAAGCGGGCAATGACTACGTGTTGATCGTGACGACGCCGGCCGGATTGCTGCGCCATGTCACCGGCGACGTGGTGCGCTTCGCCAGTGTGCAACCGCCGCGCATCCTGGCCGCCGGCCAAGTTTCCCTCCGCCTCGATCTTTGCAACGAGGCCCTGCTGGCCGTCGACCTGATCCAGGCGCTTAACGAATTGTGTCGCTCACGTCGCTGGCAATTGAGCCATTTTCATGTCGCTCCGCTGCGCTTTGCCCACGGCTCCGGCAGCGCCCGCGGCTGTCACGAGTGGTGGATAGAATTGCGCCCCGGCACGGTGGAAACGCCCACCGGCCCCAATCTCGCGACCGAGCTCGATCGTCGCCTCCGCCAAAGCCACCCCGCCTACGCCAACGCCCGTGATCACGGTCGGCTCGACGCCCCCATCGTGCGCCTCGTCATGCCCGGCGCCTTCGCTCACTGGCTGCGCCACACTGGCCGCTGGGGCGGACCGCATAAGCTGCCGGCCTGTCGCAACGACCGCGATGTCGCCGACAGCCTCGCTCGCATGGCCCGGTTTTCGCAGGACTAACCGGACGCGGCCTGCCTCAAAAATTATTCCGCAATTTTTGGCCACGCCCGCGCCTTGGCACGTGCAGTGCTATTTCTTAAAGCATCCCGGCCTAGCCGGTAATTGGGGTTACATGGATGTTGGTTCCTAGAACCAACGAGAAAACAATGGGCCCGCCGTTAAGGGGTTTTCGGCGGGCCCTTCCATTTTCGGAAATTCGCCCCGTTGCGGTTCGTCCGCCCGCGCAGAACGCAAGCCTCACCGCTACTCGCCCCGGCAGCGACGACGCGGCCCGCCTTACAACAACGAACGCACCAAGGGTTCGTATTCCTCGCGCGCCATCATGCCGACCTTGCGGTGGCGGATGCGCCCGTCGCGATCGATGAGAAACGTCGTCGGGATCGCCTCGATGCCGCCAAACGCCTGCACCGTGTCCTCGTCGCCCATCACCAGCGGATAATTGATCCCGTAGCGTTCAGCAAACTGCTTCACCACCGTCGGCCCCGCCCGATCCAGTGAGACGCCGATCACCACGACGCCCTGTGCTTCCAACTCCCGCTGCATTTCGACATAGCCCGGAATTTCCTCCCGACACGGTGGGCACCACGTCGCCCAAAAATCGACCACGACCACTTTGCCGGCGAGTTCGCTCGACGCCAATGTCGTGCCGTCGAGTTTGGGCAACGTCCAACTCGGCGCCGGTCCCAGCGTGGGCAATGCTGACGCCATCGCCTCCGCGTCGCTATTTCCTGCGGCAGTCGTGGCCGGGTCGTCGGCCTGACCGCATCCCGCCGCCAACAGCAGGATTCCGATCATGAGGGCAGCGTAAGCGCGGGCAGATTGGTTCAACATCGTCCCAGACCATTCCCAAAACTCCGGTCGGTGCAATGCAGCAGGCGACTTACGTCAAACGCCGGCGCTCGCCCGGCCAGAGATCGCCCGACGACAGCGCGGCGACGGTGAAAAAGCCCGCGCCCTTCATGCCCAGCACCAACGCCAGTTCCGCCTGGCCGTGATCGCCAAAATACAACGCCCCGCCCATCAGCACGCTGCCCAACCCCAGCTCCAC
This sequence comes from uncultured Opitutus sp., assembly GCA_966250925.1. Lineage (GTDB taxonomy): Bacteria > Verrucomicrobiota > Verrucomicrobiia > Opitutales > Opitutaceae > Actomonas. The sequence goes on from CBINJL010000544.1 coordinate 2,818, forward strand.
CACGGTGATGGCGGCAAAAT
>CBINJL010000545.1:0-2827 GCA_966250925.1 uncultured Opitutus sp.
GCTGCCGCCGGCGCGGCGCGGACCCCAGATGGTCGGGCCCGGATCAAGCGGCCCGCGACGATTGAGGCGACCCTCGACGACGACGGGTTCGAGTTCGTTGCTCTCGTGGGCCGGGCGCAGCGACTCGGGCGCGAGGTAGGTGCGCGGCGTGGCGGTGACGACCACCGGATCGATGTGCAGCGGCTGGAAGCCGGGACGGTTGGCCACGACCAGATACGAGCCGATGGGCACGTCCTCGAAACGGTATTCGCCGTGGCGGTTGGTGTCGGTCGCGCGGCGCAGCGCCGGGATGATGACGCGGGTGCCGGCGGCGGGTTCGCCGTTGGTGGGAACGATGCGGCCGACGAGTTCGCTGACCGGTTGCGGAATGGCGGTGACGATGTAGGTGCCGTTGCGATTGCGGGCGCCGAAACCGGTGCCGCGCAGGAGACGGGCGAGGGCGTCGGCGGGCTCCATTGTGCCGACGACCGGAGTGGAAGTCGTGCCATGCAGCTCCGTCGGAGCGAAGAGCAACTCGATCTTGGTCTGGGCGAGGAAGGCGGCCAGGGCGCGATCCGTGGGCTGAGCGGGAATATCAAACCGCACCGGCTCGGCCCCGACGTTGCCGACAGCGAGCAGGCAGGCGAGCACGGCGATCCCGCGCGGGAGACGGCGACTGAGCCAACGGAAAAATGAAACGGATCGCGGGGCGACGGTCCAGGGACGCATGCGGCAGGGAGGGAAGGCTCAGGAACGCGGCAGGACGCGGGTGGTGCCGCTGGGGTCCTGCGAGACGTGGACGGGGAGAATGGCTTCAAGATTGGCGAGGAACCCGTCCAGATCGTCGAGGGCGAAGCGCCCGGTCACGGCGAGGTCGCTGATACCGGCGGACGCGCTCAAGCCGCATCCATGATAATGGGCGAAACGTCGCAACACGGTGCCCAGCGGGACCGCGTCGACCACGATGAGGCCGTCGCGCCAAGCGAGGGCGTTGGCCACGTCTTCGGGCGACAGGTGCCGCAGCACCGGATCGGCGTTGACCGCGAGGCCGGCCTGTAACTGGTCGCCGGCGGTGAGCGCATGGGGCGCGGTGGCCGGGCGGGTGTTGTTTTCGCCCAACCGCACCTGCACCGAACCTTCGAGCACGGTGACCTCGAGCTGATCGGGCGAAAGCGCGAGCACATCGAAGGCGGTGCCGGTGACGCGCACGGCGCCGGACGGGGTTTCCACAATGAACGGGCGGGCAGGGTCCTTGGTGACCTGGAAGAACGCCTGCCCGCCCGCCAAACGCACGCGGCGTTCGCCGGTGGAATTCTCGATGACGAGAGTGGTGTGCGCGTTGAGCTCGACGGTGGTGCCATCGTCGAGGGTAACGGCCTGGCGCTGCGCCACCGGAGTGGCGATGCTGCGCGGGGAAAGGGAAGTGCTGCCGGGCGACCAGGTGACGACCAGCGCGACGGCGGCCGCAGCGGCGAGGGCGCCGGCGCCGAGCCAGGCCCCGAGCAGGGAACGGGAAGGGCGCCGGGACGGAGGCGGCAACGTGACCGCACCGGCCTCGGCGAGCCGGGCCAGCGGCGGTTCGAGATCGGCGGAAAGCTGGCAATACTCGGAGAGAAGGTCGCGGTGACGCGGATCGGCGGCCAGCCAGGCGTCAAGGTCCGCACGATCCCGGGCCGAAAAGGCGCCGCCTTCCAGCCGAGCCGCCCAGAGGGCGGCGGTCTCCTCGCGGGAGACCTCGTCGGAAGAAGAAGCTGAAGGGTTCATGACAGGGAGGAGGGATGAGTCGAAGAGGAAGGATCCTCCGAAAGGGTGTTTTGCAGCGCGGCGCGGAGCAGCCGCAGGGCGCGGGCATGTTGTTTCTCCACGGTGCTGATGGCGATGCCGAGCCGGTCGGCGATCTCGCGGTGCGACAGCAGCTCGACCTTGCGCAGGAGCAACACGTTGCGGCAACCGGGCGGCAGATCGGCGATGGCGTTTTCGAGCAACTCCATCTCCTGGCGGGCGATCACCTGACGCGGGATGTCGGGCTGGGTGGAAGGCGCCGTATCGAGCGGAGCGTCGGTGGGGGCGATGGGCGAAATGTCGCGGCGTTTGAGCCGGTTGATGGCGAGGCGCCGGGCGGTGGTGTAGAGCAACGCCTCCGGTTTTTGGGCGGGTTGTCCGTAAATGCGCGCGTAGGCGTCGTGGGCGATCTCCTCGGCCTCGGCGTGGTTGCCCAGCATGCGTCCCAGATAACGCCGCAGCGGGGCGAGCGTCGCCCGATAAAGGCGGGAAAACTCGCCGGAACGCTCGGAGTCGTGATCGGGGGCGGCTGACATGACGGAACGCCTCCGCGCCGGTGGGCGGGAGGCGGAGCGAACGTCATCGGTCAGAGTCGGCGATGACAACGGAATTGAAACGGTGGAAGGCACGATCACGCCCCACGACACACGGCTGAGGGAAACCCGCCATTGCCCTGAAAATAAAATTTGGGAGCGGGGCGGGCCGCCAAATCACGGCGCGTTTCGCTCGCCGCCTACGGCAGGAGCTCGGCCAACAGCTCCGGGGAAAGTTGGGTGGCGAGGCGGGTGCGCGCGGTGGCAAAGGCACTGCGGTCGCGGGCGTGCAGGGCGTGGGTGAGTCGCGCGAGGGTCAGGCCGCCGGCGCTGGCCTGCAGCTCGGCCGGTCCGAGTGCGGGCAGACGTTCGCGGTTCAGGGCGCCGATGCGCTCGCTCCAATTCAGCCAGTCCGTGCCGGTGAAGGCTGAGCGGGAATGGGGCGCAACCGGGCCAAGCAGTTCAACCCACGGATGGTCTTCGCGATTGATCCGGGTCTCGCCGGCCGGCAAATCCTCCGGCCGCAGCAGGCC
>CBINJL010000546.1:0-2822 GCA_966250925.1 uncultured Opitutus sp.
GTTGCGTTTCGGCACGACTTTGCCGGCGGACGGCAGTGCGGAGGATGCGGCGAATTATGCGATCAAAGACTGGACTTACCAACGCTCGGAAAAGTATGGTTCGGCCCAATATCGTCTCGATGGCGAACCGGGCGTGACGGCGCTGCCGGTGCGCGCGGTGCTGGTGGCGGCGGATCGCCGGAGCGTGTTTTTGGCGAGTCCGGATTTTCCCGCCGCGCAGCAGGTCGAAGCGAGTTATCGTTGGGATGATGCCGAAGAAGCGACGCCGGTATATTTCACCGCTTCATCCGTGCCACCGGAATTTGACGCAGTGGCGGCGGGATTCGGTGAAATCGATTGGGCGGCGGTGTTGACGACTGCGCCGGTGGTCGAGTCGACGATCGACGAAGGTGCGGTCATCTCGGTCGCGCGCGGGCAGGAGCTGGCCACGTTGTTCGGCTGTGTGGGATGTCACTCGCTTGACGGCACGACGGAAGGCAAGAGCGGCCCGACTTGGAAAAACCTTTACGGCGCCGAGCGCCCGCTGGCGAACGGTGACGAAGTATTGGCTGATGCGGCCTATCTGGAGGAAGCGATTTTGAATCCGACGGCGAAGATCGTGCGCGGCTACAATCCGGACGAAGCGGGCATGCCGCCCTACGCGGGCATTCTCAGCGATGCCGATGTGGCTTCGCTGGTGGCATTCATCCACTCGCTGTCGGACTCGCCGGAGTGAGCTGACGCAGACGGGTCGTCTCAGCGACGCTGCAGAAGAATGGCCCAGTCCTCGTCGGTTTCGGCCGGGGCCGGGCCGACCGCGACCTTGCTGCCGGCGGCGAGTGAGGCTGCGGCGTCGGTGAAGGTTTCACCGGTGCGGGGATTGAACCACGAGACAGCGTAGCTGCCGGTTTGGTCGGTGAGGTCGAGCGTCGTGGCGCCGCCTTCAGGTAGGTAAATTATGAATACATCGCCATCGCGATCGGCCAGGCACCAGTTGCCATTGGCGCCGGGGTCGGTGCCGACGCGCGGATCGGCGGCTTCGAGTCGGGCGAGATCAACCGGAAGCGAGGCAAAGAAGCGCAGGGCGTGGCGGCAATAGTCCCAGCTGCGGTCGCGACTGCGGAGATCTTCGCACAGCAGGTCGTTTTGCGGGAGGCGGTAACCGAAGTAGTATTCGATGCCGGCGCCACCGGCCATGAGATTGCCCCAGAGCGTGTATTTGCGCATGTCGTGCAGGGTGTAGCGCTGGTCGCCTTCGCCGGCGAAGCCGTCGAATCCCTCGTAGCCAGGATCGGGCGGAGCGCCCAGTCCGGCGGGGTTTTGCTCGTCGTTGGCCACGACCCACTGGCGTCCCGCGGCGCCACTGGCCTCGATCCAGCGGTGCGTCCATGCGTGCGCCTGGTCCCAACTGTTTTGCGCGGAGATGCCAGTAAGGTTGGAGCGTTCGCCGATAAGTTGCGGATACACCTCCTCCTGGTGGTGCGGGAAGGTGTGGATCACGCGATGGTGACCGTAGGGATCGAGGGCGGCAACGTAGTCGAACATCGCGATCTGTTCGGCGTAGTTCTGGGTGTTCTCCTCGCCGAAGTTCCAATTGAGGGCGAGATGATGTCCGAAGCGTGCGATCATCTCGCGAAAATACAGCCGGCGTTCCGGTCCGGTTTCGCCGGCATCCATCGCCTCGGGGATGATGCGGGGATTACGCCGGCTGCTGCCGCGATGATCGTCGCTTTCGTTTTCCTGCAGCTTGAAATGCAGATAGAGACCGAGGCGCTGCGCATGGGCGAAGACGACTTCCCACTGGGCCAGTTTGGAAACATCGTAGTGAAATTTATCGTCGCGCTCGACGAACGGCCAGACGTTGTCGCCGTCGCCACCGGCGTTGTAGGTCAGGAACGAAAAGGCGTTGGCGCCTTTGCCGGCGAGATAGTTGAGCGAACCGATGATGCCCTTGCCCTTGTCGCCGTGCCAGACGGGATCGCCGTCGCGCCAATCCTGGATGTGCGGCGCCCAGTTCTTGAGCGGCACCGTGGGTTTGCGGGCAATGGTATTGTCGAAGTCGGCGTAGGCCAGCCAGGTCTCCGGCGCGTCGGCGCCGGCCTTCAGAAAGGCGGAGCCGTCGCCGGCAAAGCGCAGGTAGCGTTCGCCGGTGTAGGCGAGGCGGCCGCGGGCACGAAAATCGGGCGCGAGCTTGTCCGTGGCGGCGACGGTGAATGAACCGGTCAACCCGTCGTAGGGCGCGAGCGGCGTGCCACCGTGGTAGGTGGCGGCGTTGGGGCCGCGGCGGAAGCTGATCGTGTAGCTCCAATCTCCGGGCTTGTCCGGCGAAAGGTGCGCACGCCAGACCGTGCCGGATTCCGCGCCGGTTTCCGCGGCGTCGCCGTCGGCCGCGAAGTATCCGGGAATCCGATACGAAGGAGTTCCCGAGGCGTGGGTGAACGTGACCGCGAAGGCGTGGTCGGTGAAGGCGTTGGGCCGGATGTCGCGTTCGTGGGCAAAGGGGCCGGCCAGATCGAGCGTCACGGCGTGCCACTGCTTCAACTCTCCGTGCAGCGTCACGCGCGGAGAGGCGTCGGACTGGCGCGGCTGGGCCAGCACGCCGGACATCAGGGAAGCGGCGGCGTCTTTCACGACAGGGGCGGCAGGCGCGGTGGCGGCTTTGCCGGGATCACCGTCGACGGCGGTGAAGACGATCTTCGACCAGCGGGCACGGGCGAATTCGCGACTGTCGGCCGAGCCGATTTCAGTTCGGATTTCGAGCGATTCGCCTTCGTTGACTTCGACGTTTTCCCAGGTCCTGGAAAAGGTGGGACCTTCCTCGAACATTTCGGTGCTGAGCGGGA
>CBINJL010000547.1:0-2817 GCA_966250925.1 uncultured Opitutus sp.
GAGCAGTCCGATCTCGGTCACGTTGTCTTCCGCATCGCGAGTGGTTTGGGTGAGCGCCACCCAGAACCCACCGCTCACATCGGCGGCGACCGGGGCAGCGTTGCGGCGAATGTTTGCGGTCAGCCGATAGCCGGACGGAGGCCGAAAACGAAACGCCGGATCGATCGTGCCGTCGGCGAGCAACCGCACCAGGTTAGCGGCCGCGTTCTGATTGGCGTGAGTGAACCGACCGGAGGGCGCGTCGGCCGAGACCAGGCTGCCGCCAGCGTTTCCTCCATAAACGTAAAACCCGCCCTGGCCGTCGAGCACGGCGCCGAGCGAGCGGGTGACGTCGGCCCGTTTCACGAGGAGCGGGGCGAATGATTCGTCGAGGGTCCAGGCGGCGGTTGGCTCGGTTTGGGCGGTGGCAGGCAGGACCGGCAGGCCGGAGGCAAGGCAGACCAAGGCGCGGATGGCGTGCGCCAAGGCACGCCGGGGATGGCGGCGAGGCGAAACGGGCATGAGGGGGCAGGGGGTGTTGGGAAAGCGGCCAGCTTCGCGGCCGAAGACCCGGGCAAACGAGTGATGTTCCGTTGGCACTTCGGCGCGGGCATGGGGCTTATACGATTGTCCCGAGGGATGGCTTTTCCTCGCTGACCGATTCCATGAACGAAGAGACACCGGTCGGTCTCCGCTACGATTAAAACGCCGTGCGGCGGCAAATACTCGCCGAGCTGCGCGTGGCGAGTGCGGGCCCGTTTCGGGCCAACGTTGCCAGCTCTACTTTCGCAAGAACTCCATCTCAGGCGCCTGCTGCTCGGCGGCATCGAGCGCGTCTTTGAGACCGGTCGCAATTACCACAACGCGGGCATTTCCCGCATTGAACCGGCGCGCCGCGAATGCCATGGCGATGAACCGGTATGCTTGAACACATCTGTCATCGCCTTCCCGAGCGAAGCTTCCTGTGGCTATGGGATCCGCCTTGGCTATGTGCGCGTTGCACGGGATTCTATGCCGCGATCCTCGTGGGCGTGGTGCTCCAGATCGCGCTGCTCCGCTGGAAGCGACTGCACTGGCACTACGCGGTCCCGGCGCTCGCCTTGCCACTGGGGGAGGTGGCCATCGAGCATTTTGGGCTCGGTGATCCGGGCAATTCCATTCGATGCTTGACGGCCCTGCCGCTCGGATTTCTCGTCGGAATTGGATTGGTAATGCCCTTGACCTCATATTTTTGCAAAAAAAAGGATCTGTCTTGAAAAAGCCCGCTCTGATCTCAGCTCTCAGCCTTGTCGTTATAGCCCTGTGGGCGATGGCCTGTGCCAGCCCGCCGCCTCCGCCCCTGCCGAAGCTGTATACCATCAACTCTTCGCCGGCTGGTGCGGCGGTCAAACTGGACGGTGCCGCACTGGGCAATACGCCGCTCAATTTCCGCAAGGACGGCGTTGCCACCCTGACCATTGAACTGTCGGGCTACAAAACGATCACCACCGGTATCGGTCCAAACTCGCCGCAGATCCTTAATTTCACGCTGGAGAAGGACGCTCCCACGACCTTCACGCGCACGCTGGAGCCCACTTGGGCCGGCATTGAGGTTCGGGCCGATCTCGGTGCCGAGAACGCGTGGAACTCGGTGGTCGACCTGCTCGCGCGGCGCTTTGACCTCGAGGTCCTCTCCAAGGACAATGGCTATATCCGCACCAACTGGCTCTACACCTGGACTGGGGTGATGAGCGAGGATTACCGCGTGCGGGTCACCGCCAAGTTCTCGCCTGATTTCAACAAGCTTGAGGTGAAGTCCGAGGCGCAGTTCCGCGATGTCGGTGGCTGGGTGCTCGGCACTGACGAGGCCCTGCTCCAGACCCTCAAAACGGACATCATGGGCTCGATCGGCCGCTCCACGCGCTGATTCCATTCTTCCGCTTCCAACCGGCATCAGCGCCCGCCCTTCCCGGCGGGCGTTTTTGCATTTGCCCCGCGGGAGGCCTTTTTCCACGGTGGCCGATTCCATGAACGAAGAGACACCGGTCGACATCAGCCACGATCAACACGCCGTGCGGCGGCAGAAGCTCGCCGAGTTGCGCGCGGCGGGCGCGGACCCGTTTCGGGCCAACGTCAGTCCGACTCATTTCACCGCCGAAGCGGTGGCCGCCTACGTCGACGGCGAGGACGAAACGGTCGAGGTCACGGTCGCGGGCCGTCTGATCACTTTCCGTGTGCAGGGTGGCAGTTCGTTCGTCAAAATCCAGGACCAGGCGGGCATCATCCAGCTCTACTTCCGCAAGGACGTGCTGGGTGAGGAACGTTACCTGGTCTTCAAGAAGCAGCTCGATCTGGGTGACTACATCGGTGTGACCGGCAAGCTCTTCAAGACCCGCACCGGCGAAGTGACTGTGCGCGTCGAGGCCTTCACCGTGGTGGCCAAGGCCCTGCGCCCGCTGCCCGAGAAGTGGCACGGCCTGGCCGATGCCGAAAAGGTTTACCGGCAACGTTACCTCGATCTCGTCGTCAACCAGGAGTCGCGTCAGCGCCTGATCACGCGTTCGAAGATCGTGTCGTGCATCCGCCGGTTTCTGGAGGATCGTCGGTTTCTCGAAGTCGAGACGCCGGTCCTGCAAGGCGTCGCCGGCGGCGCCGCGGCCCGCCCGTTCGAGACCCATCACAATGCGCTTGGCGTGGACTTCGTGTTGCGCATTTCGCTCGAACTTTACCTCAAGCGCCTGTTGGTCGGCGGCATCGACCGAGTCTTCGAGATCGGTCGTAATTTCCGCAACGAAGGCATCTCGCCGCGCCACAATCCGGAGTTCACCATGCTTGAGGTCTATCAGGCCTACAGCGATT
>CBINJL010000548.1:0-2811 GCA_966250925.1 uncultured Opitutus sp.
GAGGTTGAACCCGCTCTGAAAACCGCCCACCAGCAGCGCGCCGACCACGGCGGCAAGCATGATCGGGATGAGCACCGGACCGGCCGTCTGATGGATGACCGCCAACTGACTGGGCGCCGAGCGCTCGGTGATTTCGGCGTAAGAGAGGTTGGTAAACGTGCGCACGGCCATGCCGGCCACCGTCTGCACCGACTGGGTAAGGGTCAGGCCGGCCGCGCCCAGCGCCGCCACCAACAGCACCAGCGCCTGCAGATCCTGCGACTTGGCAAACTGGCCACGCTCCATCGCGTCCGACAGGCGTTTGCCGGTCGGATCTTCTGTTTTGGAGTCTTTGTCCTGATCGTCTGCCATGAGGCGCGCGTAGAAATGCAGGACATGTGCCTCTTCCCCGAATCCATACGTTAGCCGATAATCATCATTATTTTACGCTATCATTTTTTTCGACAATGCCCCGCTTGGACCGATCACGGACTCCCTTGGCCGGTCGCCTCCGGCAAACTTTTCCGCGCTGCGGGTAGGGTTGCCAAAGTCGCCGGCGCCGCGGCGGTTGCGACAAATTTTCTGGCCCGCACCCAGCCGTCGTGACCAACTCCGCGCGTCCATGCCCAAGTCCCTCTGGAGTCGCGCCGTCCACCAGCTCACCCTGCCCTTCCTGCTGGCGTTGTTGTTGAGCGCCGGGTTCATGGCGTTCGTGGCGTGGGACCATTCGCATTGGTGGACCCATCGTGAGGACTACGGCTTCGGGTGGCTGGTGCCGGCCTTCGTAGCCTTCGTGGTTTATGACCGCTGGTCGCGTATCACCGCCGGCGTCGAAGCCTGCCGCGCCGCCGGCAGTGCGCGGACGACCGGCTGGAGACGGGTATCGCTCGCGATGCTTGCGGGTGGCGCACTGGTCGGAGGCGCGCTACTGTTTTTGCTCGGCGCCTTTTATCGCGCCGGCGCCGGTCCTTCCCATCCGGGCTCGCTGGCGCTGTCTCTCGGCACGGCGGCGATCGTGCTGGGACTGTTGTTTGTCAACGCCCCCGAATCGCCGACGCCCGCGCCATCGCTACGGACCGGATTTGGCGCCGATCCGCGGGTGCAGTTGACCGCCCTGTTCCTGTTTCCCGCCCTCGTCTGGCTGGTGGCGGCGCCGATGGTTTCGATCGTCGAAAATCAACTCAGCCTGTTCCTGCTCCACAAAGTCATGAGCGTGGTGTTCTTCGTCTTTGATGTGCTCGGGCTGCCGCTGCAGCAGGAAGGCAACGTCTTGGTGCTGCCGCCGCTGGCCGACGGCGCGCCCAATCGCGTCGGCGTCGAACAGGCCTGCTCCGGCATCCGTTCCCTCACCGCCTGCCTCTTCGCCGGCTCGTTCCTGTCGGCCGTGTTTCTCGACAAGCTGTGGAAAAAAGTCGCGCTCGTGGTCGCCGCGATGGGGTTCGCGTTTCTCACCAATCTCGTCCGCAGTCTGTTTCTCACCGCTTGGGCGTATCGCTACGGCCATGAGGCGATCGAGGGCACGGTGCACGACGTGGCGGGCTATTCCGTGCTCGGCCTGACCGTGCTTGGCCTGCTCTGCCTGCTGCCCCTGTTCCAGATCCAGTGGAGCACGCAGGACGACGAGGACGATGCCGCCGATACGAACGGCGCGGCGTGAGGACGTTGGATTTTACAGAAGCCAACAAAGTCAACAAAGAAGCCCGCAAAGCCATCACATAGAATGGCTTAGTTGACTTTGTTACCTTCTGTAAAAAATCCGAACGGCGTGAGGGCGCGGGAATTACACCGCCTCGAAAACCAGTGAGGCGTTGGTGCCGCCAAAGCCGAAACTGTTGGCCAGCGCCGCCCGCACGGGCTTTTGCACCGCGGTGTTGGGCGTAACGTTGAGGCCGGTGGCGGCGACCGCCGGATCGAGGTTTTCGACGTTGATCGAGGGCGAAATCGTGCCGGTTTCGATGGCTTTGACCGCGCTGAACGCGCCCATCGCGCCGGCCGCGCCGAGCAGGTGACCGGTCATCGATTTGACCGCACTGACGTGCAGCGTGGCTTTGTTTTCGGCAAACACGCTCGCGATCGCCGCCGCTTCCTCGCCATCACCGCCCGGAGTCGAAGTGGCGTGGGCCGCGACAAAATCAATCGCCGTCGGCGTGAGTCCGGCCGAGGCCAGCGCCGCCTGCATGGAGCGTTGCGAGCCTTCGCCACCGGGCGAAAGCGATGACAGATGATAGGCATCGGCCGAGGCGCCGTAACCGCTCAACTCGGCGTAGATGCGGGCGCCGCGGGCGCGGGCATGTTCGAGTTCCTCCAATACAAAAACCACCGCGCCTTCGGACAACACGAAGCCGTCGCGATCGGCATCATAGGGACGCGAGGCGCGCGCCGGCTCGTCGTTGCGCGTCGAAAGCGCCCGCATCTGGGCGAAGGCGCCGATTGCCAGTGGCGTAACGGTCGACTCCGCGCCGCCCGCCACCATCACGTCGGCGTCGCCTCGCGACACCGCCGCGGCCGCTTCACCGAGCGCGTGACCCGAGGTCGCGCAGGCCGAGGCCACCGCCATGTTGGGCCCGCGCAGATTGAGCAGCAGGCTGACCTGACCGGCGAGCAGGTTGGGCGCGATCTGGATGATGAAAAACGGCGAAATCTTGCGGTATCCGCCGGCTTTCCACGTCTCCTGCGTGGCCTCGATTTCCGGCAACCCGCCCAACCCGACGCCGAGGTTAACGCCTATCCGATTCGGATCGAGCGTGGCCCGGTGCGCGTCGAGACCGGAGTCGGCGTAAGCTTCGACCGCGGCAGTCGCACCAAGATGCGTGAAGCGACCGAACTTCTTGG
>CBINJL010000549.1:0-2809 GCA_966250925.1 uncultured Opitutus sp.
TCAATCGCGAGCGCAAGGCCGCGATCATGAACGACCGCACGCCGCAGCGCGGTCCGGCCAAGTTTGCCTGGATGACGACCACGATCGCCGATCCGCCCAAGTGGACCGAAGAAACGCCCCACCTGCACACGCTCGTGCTCACGTTGCACGATGCCGCTGGCGCCACGGTCGAGGCGGTGGCGTGCCGGGTTGGGTTTCGCGAAGTCGAAATCCGCGACGGCCTGTTTCTGGTCAACGGCAGCCGCATCAAACTGCGCGGGGTGAACCGCCACGAAACTGATCCGACCGACGGGCGCGCGATTTCCCATGCCCGCATGGTCGAGGACATCACGTTGATGAAGCAGGCCAACATCAACGCCGTGCGCACCGCCCACTATCCCAACGATCCGCGCTGGTATGAGCTCTGCGACGAATACGGCCTCTATGTGATGGACGAGGCCGATCTCGAAACGCACGGCCTGCGCGGCGAACTGGCGAGTGATCCGCGCTGGGCGGCGGCGTTTCTCGATCGCGGCATCCGCCTGGTCGAGCGCGACAAAAATCATCCCTCGGTGATCTTCTGGTCGCTCGGCAACGAATCCGGTTACGGACCGAACTTCGCCGCCATGTCGGCGTGGATTAAGGATTTCGATCCCACGCGTCCGATTCATTACGAGGGCGCGCAGGGCACGCCGCGCGATCCGCTCACCGTCGATGTGATCAGCCGGTTTTACCCGCGCACGATGGCGCCGTATCTCAATCCCGGTATGCCGGCCGACTCCGATGCGGAGCGCCCGGAAAACGCCCGTTGGGAACGCCTCGTCAATCTCACCCTGATCCCGGGCGAGACGCGGCCGGTGCTGACCAGCGAATACGCGCACGCCATGGGCAACGCCATGGGCAACCTGGCCGAGCACTGGCGCGAGATCTATTGGCATCCGCGGTTGCTCGGCTGCTTTATCTGGGAATGGGTCGACCAGGGGCTGTATCAGAAAATCGGTGACGGCCCGCGCTTCATCGCCATGGGCGGCGATTTCGGCGACAAACCCAACCATGGGGCCTTCGCCATCAAGGGCGTCGTCAGCGCCGAGCGGGCCCTTTATCCGAAGTATTGGGAGGTGAAAAAAGTCTATCAGCCGGTGCTGATCGAGCCGCGGAAAATGCAGCCCGCCGCCGGGCCGGTGATGGTGCGCATCACGAACCGCCATTTTCACACCAACCTCAATGCGTTCGAAGTGCGCTGGGAAGTGTTGAGCGATGGCGAGGCGGTGCAGTCGGGGGTGTTGCCGCCGCTCGACATCAAACCCTGGGGCGATCCGGAAGTGGAGATTCCGGTTGAGGCGATCGCGACGCCGACTCCGGGCGCCGGTTACCATCTGCGCGTAGGGGTTTACCGTCGGGGTAGCCCGCTCCGGGAGGAGCGGGATTCTTTGACCGACCCGCGCGACACGGTCCCTGCGCTCCCGCGCAGGGCTACGGCGGAGGTAGCCCGCCCCGGGAGGGGCGGGACCGTCCCTGTTGGGATCGACGTGCATGATCCGGAACTGGTGGCGTTTGAACAACTGACACTCGACGTCGCGGTCCCGGAAGTGCCAGCGCGCGCGCTGCCGATGGAGGCGCGGCTGACGATCAGCGAGCAGGCGGATCAGGTCATCATCCGCGACGATGCCAATCGCATCGGAGTCGAGTTTTCACGGGCGACGGGATTTCTCACCGGACTCGGTTTTGGGTTTGGCAACGTGCTCAAAGCGCCCGACGCGCAGCTCGCCGGTCCGCAACTGCAGGCGTGGCGCGCGCCGCTCGACAATGACCGCGGCTTTGGCAAGTGGCTGGCGCGGGAATGGCGCGAGGCCGGGTTGGAGGACATGACGCGCACGCTCGATCGCTTTGAGATTTCGCAACCCCAGCCGAACCTGGTGCGCGTCGAAATCCGCGCGACCACCCGGGCGACGCACGGTGCGATTGAACATGTTGCGGTGTATTCGATTCGTGGAGACGGCCTCGTGGCGGTTGAGAACACATTCACCCCAAGCGGCGATCTGCCGCCGCTGGCGCGGATCGGCGTCTCGCTCGGCATCGCCCGCGGACTCGAAACCTTCCAATGGCAGGGGCACGGTCCGCATGAAAACTACAACGACCGCCTGACCAGTGCGCCGCTGGGGTTGTGGCGTGGCACGGTGACGGAAAATTACGTGCCCTACGTGCGTCCGCAGCACACCGGTAATCGCGAAGGCGTGCGCTGGCTGGCGCTGACGAATCCGCAGGGCCGCGGCCTGCTGGTCGTGGCCGAAGGCGCGCCGATGTCCGCGACCGCGTTGCATTTCACCGATCACGATCTCTACGCCAAACGCCACGCGCATGAGCTCACGCCGCGCGCCGAAACCGTGCTCTCGCTCGACGCGCGCATGAGCGGCATCGGCAACGGCAGTTGTGGTCCCGGCGTGCTCAGCGAATACGCCGTGCCCGTCCAGCCCTACACCCTGCGTTTCAGCCTGCGCCCGGCGCATACCGACGACGGCGCGACGCTCGCGGCCGAGGCGCGCGTGCGCCTGGCCCAACCCTGATTTTATATGAATGAGCCCACGGAATACACGGAGGACACGGAAGTGAGCGGAATCACGAAACACACGAAAAGGGATCAGGATGTGCCTGTAGGGTCGTCGCTCGCCGACGACCGGTTGCAGTGGAGTGGCGCGTTGCGTGAGGCGACCCCGCGGTCGCGAGGCGGTCGTCGGCACGCGACGACCCTACACGAAGCCAACTGGGCGAGGGTTGGGCCCACGGAATACACGGAGGAAACGTACGGGAGCGTAATCACGAAACACACGAA
>CBINJL010000550.1:0-2803 GCA_966250925.1 uncultured Opitutus sp.
GTAGCAGTCCTTCGCGCGGCAGTGGCATCCAGTTCCAGGTGACGCCGGGCACGGTTTGTTTACCAAAAAACTCCAGCAGCTCGGCCGTGCGTCGATCCTCCGGACAATAACACACGGTCATCGTCACCGTCACCTCGCGCGGCGGCGCCAGCACCAGCGAGCTGAGCTGGTAGGTCAGCAGCGGCGCGTAGTTCCAGCAATGACTCACCACTTCGAGGCGCAGCGGCCGTGCAGCTTCCGCACCGGTTCGCGGCGACGCGGTCGGCAACGCTGCCGCCGCGCGTCCCACCCACCAGTGCGGTGGCACGCCGAGCGAAGGAATCGCACGCAAGGCCAGCCGGGCCAGTTTATCGGACCACGTATCAGGCGAAGGTTGCGGCAAACCGCGCGACATGAGCTCTCCTTAGCCGCAACGATTCGGTTGAGAAACCACGAAATACACGAAACAACAGAGAATTACCGATTCAGCCCCTGCGGTATGAATCCGGCTGAACCTCAATCCGGCAACCCGAGTTGTTCGCGCAACGCCGCCAGCGTGCGCGCGACCGCGCCGCGATTGGCCACATGCCAGGCCGTGCCGGCCGCCGCCATCGCCGCCCGCCGAGTCGGATCGTCGAGCAACGCCACGACCTCGGCCTCCAGCGCCGCCGCATCGCGCACCCGTGACGCCGCGCCGGCCGCGCGCAACGCTTCCGCGATGACCCGAAAGTTTGCCATCCCCGGACCAAACACCACCGCGCGCCCCAGACCGGCCGCTTCAACCGGCGTTTGGCCGTCGGTGTGCGGCGGCAGGCTCTTGCCGACAAACACCACTTCGCCCAACTGCAGCAGGCGACTGAGTTCGCCCGTGGTGTCGGCCAGACACACCTCCACCGCATCCGTGGCGGCGCCGCGTGAACGCACATGATAACGCACCTGCGCGGCCTCCAACTCCGCTTCGATGTCGGGCCGACGCTCCGCATGACGCGGCACCAGCAGCAGCTTCAGATCGGGATGACGTTGCCGCGCCGACCGCCACGCCTGCAACAACGCCGTTTCCTCGCCCGGCCAGGTGGACGCACCGACGATGATCGGCGCGCGTTCGCCCAAACCGGTTTCCGCACGCAGCGCTCGCAACGTCGCCGCATCCAACGACGTCAGCACCGAGTCGACCTTGATGTTGCCCGTCACCCGCAGCGTCTCCGCCGCGTAGCCGAGCCGTTGAAAACGTGCGGCATCCTCCGCCGACACCGCCAGCAGCCGGGTAATCCCGCCAAGCAGCCGCGGCACCAGCCAGCGGATCTTGTGCATCCGCGCGAAACTGCGGTCGCTGAGACGGGCGTTGATACACGCCACCGGCACGCCGCGGCTTCGGGCCGCATGCAGGTGCTCCGGCCAGCGTTCACCTTCGGTCAGCACGAACAAATCCGGTTGCACGCGTTGCCAGGCCCGCGCCACGCATGGCCAAAGATCGATCGGGAAAAACGCCACCGCTGCGACGAGCGCCGCATACTGGTCCTGCGCCACACGATAGCCGGTCGAGGTGGTCGTCGTCAGCACCACTTCGACATCGGGCCACCGGGCCATCTCCCGCAGCAGCGGTCCGATCGCGAGCAACTCGCCCACACTGACCGCCTGCAGCCAGATGCGGCGCCGCACGGGCGATTTCGGCGGCAGGTGCGGCATCCGTCCGAAGCGTTGGGCCACGGCATGCCAGTGCCCCTCGCGCCGTCGATTGCGCCACAGCAACGCCGGCGCCAACAGCAGGAGAACAGGAATGAATATGATGCGATACAGCCAGATCGCCATGGAACCTGAGTCGGAAACCCGGTTCGCAAACGACGACAACCCTTATTTCCCCCAACTCGGCACGCGATGGGCTTGTGTCTGTGGCAATAAGGTAACATTCCCCATTCCCCACGCCAGCACGACCATGGTCGTTCAATCACACGCCAAGCTCCGCTTTGGCTCTCCGGAAGGTTTGCCACAATCCGCCCTCGCGCCCCTCGCCGAGGCGGTTACCCATCCGCCTGATTCCGCCGCCACCGGAGCATTGCTGGGCCGCGCCGCGCCTCATTTCGCCGAGATTCCCGGACTCGGGCACGTGTTCATCAAACACTACCGGCGCGGAGGCTGGGTGCGCCACTTCGTCGAACACGGGCACCTGTGGAACCCACGCAGCCGCGGCCGACGCGAATTCGAAACCCTGCAATTGATGCAACGGCTCGGCATCCCGGCGCCGATACCGGTGGCCTACGCCGAATCCGGCCGGCTCTGGCAACACACCTGGTTGATTCTCGCCCTGGAAACGCGCGTGCAGCCGCTGACGGAAATCGCCCACCACGATCCCGACCGCGCCCGGAAACTGTTGCCCGAACTCGGCCGCACCATCCGCGAACTCATTCGCCACCGCATCCATCACGTCGATCTGCATCCGGGCAACGTGCTCGTCGGTCATGACGATCGCCTCGTCCTGGTCGATTTCGACAAGGCCGGGCCCAGCCTGCGTTCGCCGCATCGGCTCGCCCTGCGTTACCTCAAACGCTGGACGCGGGCGGTCGCCAAACACCGTTTGCCGCCCGTGCTCGAACGCGGTCTCGCGCAGGCCATCCATTCCGCACCGCTGCTTGGCTGGTTGCCCGCACTCGTGCTGCTGCTGGTCGACGAACGCGCCGAACTGCTCCGCTGGATCTCGGGTTCGACGCCGTGATCGCGTCGAGGGGGCGGCGCGCGCCGACCCAACATTCGATTGCCAACCGCTTGCGGTTTTAATCACGTTTTTCTCTCATGTCGCTTCCCCGTCTTCGTTTCCTGTCGGCGCCGG
>CBINJL010000551.1:0-2797 GCA_966250925.1 uncultured Opitutus sp.
ATACCACCTTCGTCGGCGACGCGGAACTTTATGGGCAGGCGGACCGGCGGGTGCGGTTCAAGCTGACCGGCGAGACCATTACGTTGGCGGACTTCGCCATCTTCGGCGCGCTCAACTACCGCAACGATCAGGAGGAAAACGACGGCGTCGTCGGTGCCCGCTGCAAGGACGTGACGATTACCCGACTCTGGATCGAACACACCAAGGCCGGTGCGTGGATCTACAACGGAGAAAACGTGAGGATCACGGATTGCCGTTTTCGCAACCTCATCGCCGACGGCGTGAATCTCTGCGTGGCGACGACGCAATCGCTGATCGAAAACTGCACGGCCCGCGGCACCGGCGACGATTGTTTTGCCATCTGGCCGGCGGCCTTTGATCAGGGTTACGTGGATGCCAACATCGTGCCGGGGAACAACGTCATCCGCCGCTGCACGGGACAGCTCACCTTTCTCGCCAACGGTGCGGCGGTTTACGGCGGCGCCAACAATCGCATCGAGGACTGCCATTTCACCGACATCGGCACGGGCTGCGGGATTTTGGTCAGCACCACATTTCCCACCTCCGACGACGAGCGCGGCATCGACAACAATTTCAGCGGCACGACCGTGATCCGTAACAACCTGTTGGAGCGTTGTGGTGGCTACGATCACAGCTGGGCGTGGCGCGGGGCGATGCAGCTCTGTCTCGACCGACGCAGCATCGCCGGCGTGGAGGTGGACGGGCTGACGATCCGCGATAGTTTTTCCGACGGACTCACCGTGGTTGCCCCCGGCAGTGCGCGCGGGCAGGGGACGTTGAACGACACCGTGGTGCGCGGACTCACCGTGACGGGCAGCGGACGCGGCACTGCCGGCGAAACCGACACTGCGAGCCATGATGTTTTTGTGCGCGCCGATGCGCGCGGCGGTCTGGTGCTGGAAAACGCTCAGGTCGATTTTGTGCAGGTCGAGGCGGCGGATTTCGACCTGGTGCGCAAGTAACCGATTTTCGGATACGAAGAACGCCGAGCTGAAGGTCGGCGTTCCGAGACACGGGCCGGGACGGGAGCTGGAAGCTCCCGCTACGATGGCGGAGAGGGAGAAGCGCGGGCTGAAGCGCCGCGCTACGGCGATGCAGAATGAGAACGGGCAGGGGAGTGGCGTAGCGCGGTGCTTTAGCCTGCGTCTGCCGGACTAGCATGTGGCGAAGCGGGAGAACAAGAATGCGTGCGCGCCCGAGAACGCGCAGCAGCCAGTTTACGTAAACGGTGCAGGGTGGTGAGTCGTTGCATCAGGCGCGGCACTCTTTTGTCACATCGCTGAAATGGGCGGAGATTTCCGGACGTTTCGCGAGAAAACCCGATCGTTTTAACCCCAGCCCCAACTTCGAGTTTACGCGCGCGCCGCGGTTCGTTCTTCGCGTTTGCGGTGTAGACTGGACAACCCGAATCAGAACCCCAAGCCACTTACCTCCGCAACTCCCGGCGACTGTTCGCCGTCGCGGTTTAATACCGTGATCGTCGAGGCAGTTTTCGCTTTCCTTCGTTTTCCCGACGAGGCCGGAGTTTCGATCAGGTGGCGTCCCCATCACCTAGCACCCTACCCAATGAAAATCAGAGGATCGCTCCATCAACGCATCATCAGCGGCGCCGTGGGAATCACGGCGGCGCTGTCGCCGCTGCATCTGGCGGCCCAGACTGCACCCGCGGCGGAAGCTGCCGGCGCCGAGGACATCATCGAGCTGTCGCCGTTTGAGGTGACCGCCGATCAGGATGTCGGTTACACCGCCGAAACCACCCTCGCGGGCAATCGTCTCGCCACCGATCTGCGCGACATCGGCAGCGCGGTTTCGGTCGTCACCAAGGAATTTATCCGCGATGTCGGCGCGACGGACAACGCGTCGTTGTTGCAATACACCACTGGCACCGAAGTCGCCGGCTATCGCGGCAATTTCGCCGGCGTGGGCGACGCCGCGAGTCTCAACGAAGACACCATTCGCCCAAGCGAAAACAATCGCGTGCGTGGTCTCGCTGCCGCTGACAACACCCGTGACTTCTTCCGCTCGGACATCCCGTGGGATGCCTACAACGTCGATCGCGTCGACCTGCAACGCGGCGCCAATTCCATTCTCTTCGGACAGGGCAGTCCGGCCGGCATCATCAACACCGGCCTGAAGAGCGCGACCTTCCGTAACTTCGGCGAAACCGAGTTTCGGGTCGGCAGTTACGGCACCGCGCGCGGCACGGTCGACATCAACCGCGAGATCGTGCCCGGCCAACTCGCCGTGCGCATTAACGCGCTCTACGAAGACGAGAAGTTCCGCCAGGAAGAAGCGTTCTCCCGCGACTCGCGTCTCTACGCCGCGCTGCGCTACGAGCCGGAGTTCTTCAACCGCGAAGGCACGCGCACGATTTTCAAGGCCAACTTCGAAACCGGTAATGTGGACAGCAACAACCCGCGTTACCTGCCGCCGGCCGATGCCATCACGCCGTGGTTCACCGCGCTGAATCAGGCGACCTACAATCAGTTCCAGGCTTTCGACCACCTTTCCGGTCGGCCCAATCACGGTCAGTTCCGCGTCAACCTCGCCGCCACCGGCGCGCCCAATCCCGCCTACGAGCCGTATCTCGGCACCTTTGGGTTCCCTTCGCCGCGTTCCGGTCCGGCGGTGTTTTTCGCCGACGGCAATCAGAGCGCGCGGGTCACCGATGTGATCGGTTCCTTCGTCAGCGGCGGTCTTGCGGCCGATGGTTCGGTTGATGGCGGCATCGCGGCCATGCCGGACAACGGCTGGGTCTCGCTCCAGGGCACCGCGC
>CBINJL010000552.1:0-2793 GCA_966250925.1 uncultured Opitutus sp.
CCTCCAGCTTTGCCAGACACGCCCTAGTCCCCAGCATCCGTAAGTTTTCCCATGGCCGCCTTCGAATCCCATCACTTCGCCAGCGACAACACTTCCGGCATCTGCCCCGAGGCTTGGGCCGCGCTGACCGCCGCCAACTCCGGCCATCTGCCGTCCTACGGTTACGACGACTGGACGCACCGCGCCTGCGATCTGATCCGCGACGTGTTCGAAAAACCCGACGCCGACATCTACTTTGTCTTCAACGGCACCGCCGCCAACTCCCTCGCGCTCGCCTCGCTTTGCCAAAGCTACCACAGCGTCGTCTGCCATGAGGTCGCCCACGTCGAGACCGACGAATGCGGCGCGCCGGAGTTCTTTTCCAACGGCACCAAGATTCTCACCGCCCCCGGCTCCGACGGCAAACTCACGCCCGAAGCGATTGATCGCGTCGTGCTCAAACGCACCGACATCCATTACCCGAAACCCCGTGCTCTCTCGATCACTCAATCCACGGAATGCGGCACACTCTACTCCGCCGCCGAGATTCGCGCCCTGACCGAAGTCGCCCGGCGCCACGATCTCAACGTCCACATGGATGGCGCCCGCTTCGCCAACGCCGCCGCCGCCCTGCGCGAGCGCGACGGCGCCTCGCCAGCCGACTTCACCTGGCGCGCCGGCGTCGATGTGCTCTGCTTCGGCGGCACCAAGAACGGCATGAACACGTCCGAGGCGGTGGTGTTTTTCCGCCCCGAACTCGCCCGCGAATTCGACTACCGTTGCAAACAGGCCGGGCAACTCGCCTCCAAGATGCGTTTTCTCAGCAGCCAATGGGTCGGCATGCTCGAAAACGACGCCTGGCTGGGCCATGCCGGCCATGCCAACGCCATGACCCGCCGCCTCGCCGAGGGTCTGCGCGAGCGTTTCGGACTCCAGTTCGCCGTGCAGCCGGAAGCCAACGCCGTCTTCGCCCCCCTGCCGCCCGCCATCGCCACCGCCATGCAGGCGCGCGGCTGGCGGTTCTACAACTTCATCGGCGCGCAAGGCTACCGGCTGATGTGCTCGTGGGACACGCGCGAGGCCGACATCGAACACTTTTTGCATGACCTCGGTGAAGAATACGAGCGACGGGCCTGAAGCCTGCTTTACCCTCGTCGCTGCCTCAGGCGCCGCGCCTGTCATCGTCCGCCTCCTCCACGTTGAAACTACGCATCACGCACGCCACCCGCTACCGCTACGCCCGGTCGGTCTCGCTCTCTCCCCATCGGCTTTTTCTGCGTCCGCGCGAGCACGACCGTCAACGGCTGCACGAATTCACGCTCGAAGTTTCCCCCGATGCTCACGTTTCGCGCACTCTCGATCCGCTCGACAACACCCTCTGGCTCGCCCGTTTCCCGGAGCCCAGCGACCACCTCGCCTTCGATCTTTCCTGCGTCGTGGAAAACACCGAGAGCAATCCGTTCGACTTCGTCCTGCACGACCACGCCACGGCTTTCCCTTTCGCCTACGCGCCTGAAATCCGCTTCGCCCTCGGCGCGTATCTGGCGCCGCCGTTCGACGACACCCAGGCCCGCCTGCAGCACTGGCTCGATGCTCATTTTGACGACCGCCCCGACAACACGGTCGAACTGCTGAGTGCCTTCAACCGCCTGATCTTCGAACGCCTCGCCTACGAACGTCGCGAGGAGCGCGGTATCCAACCTTCGGTGACAACCCTCGAACGTGGTCGCGGCGCCTGTCGCGACTTCGCCGTGCTCTTCGTCGAACTCTGCCGCTCGCTCGGACTCGCCGCCCGCTTTGTCAGCGGCTACCTTTACGCGCCCGAGGGCGACAACCACCGCACCGCCGGCGCGATGCACGCCTGGGCCGAAGTGTTTCTCCCCGGCGCCGGCTGGAAGGGATTCGATCCGACCCACGGTATTTGGTGCGATGATCGTTTCATCGCGGTCGCTCACGCCGCCCAGGCCGAAACGGTCAATCCCGTTCAAGGCACCTTTTACAGCGATCACCCCGTCGAATCGAAACTCGATGTCGAAGTGATCGTGGAAAACATCGACTGATCCTTCGCTTCCCGTGCCCACCGCCCCCACCTCCTCGTCCGCTTCCGCCTTCGCCGCCTGCGGCGAGGCGGTCGAAGCCACTCTGCGCCGCACCGATGTCGCCATCACCATGGGCGGCGAGCCGACTTTCGTGCCGCTGCACCCCAACGGCGCCGAATGGGCCACGGCCGCCCTGGGGCCGACCAAGCTCGGCTACGCCCGCCGTCTCGCCCGCCAACTCATCGCCGATGCTTTTCCGGGGGCAGTCATCCTCGAAACCTCAGGCAAGCATTATCCGGGCGAACCGTTGCCGCGATGGACGCTGCTGCTGCAACGGCGTGCCGATGGCAAACCGGTGTGGAAAAATCCCGCCTTGCTGCGGGGCGATCTCACGCCCGGTAAACTCCGCCTGGGCGACGTACGCCGCACGGTTCAAATGCTGGCCAAACAACTCGGCCTCGCCACCCGTCTGATCCGACCGTTCGCCTGCGCCGATCGTCCCGCCGGTTACGTGCTGCCGCTCGATCAGGTTGATGGTGTTTGGATCAGCGATGATTGGAGCGGCGACTTTGACGGACCGCTGCCGCTGTTTCCCGGCGACAGCGCCGCCGGACTGCGCCTGCCGCTGGGAAATCTCGGTTCGGACCGCCTGCGTCGCGCGCTCACCGTCGAAATCCGCGAAGGCAGCATCGCGATATTTATTCCGCCGCTTTTGCGCGACGCCTATCTGGATCTGTTGAGTCGCATCGAGGACACGTTGGCCGCGCTCAAATAC
>CBINJL010000553.1:0-2789 GCA_966250925.1 uncultured Opitutus sp.
GGAGGCAATATCGCCGCGACCTTATCCAACAGGAATTCGGGCGCGTTGTAGTGCTTTTCCGAGGACACGTAGATGCCGTCGGTGTCCGCTTCGAGAATGGTGGCGCCCTGCCGCTGCAGTTCCTCGATCAACGCCTGGAGCAACTCGCGCCCGCGGCGCGTGACTTCGGCGGCAAGTTCTCCGTCGCCGAAACGGGCGCCCGAGAAACCGAGATAACCGTAGAACGAATTGATCAGGATCTTGAAACTCGCCTGACGGGCGGCGGCCTCGGCGCGCACCTCCTCCGTCGTCCCCGTCCGCGCGAGCTGTTTGTAGCGCAGGCGGTATTCGCGCAGACGCTGTAACATGGGAATGAATACACCGAGTGAATCGTTGCGCGGATTCCGGCCGATGTGGAGCAGCAGGCTGGGATAGAGCGACGCCACGTCGAAGTGCAGCACGTGGCGGAACACGCCGCTTTCGAAACTGCGGGTGAACCCACCCTCAAAGGGAGCGACCTCGGGGGGAGTCGGCGTCGCGCAGCCGGCGTGAAAATAGTGTTCGAGAAACAGCAGGTCGATCTTGCCGGTCGTGCCGCGCAGGGTGGCCTCCTGCAGCGTGATCGGAAATGTTTTCACCTGCTCGAAATAGGTCGGCAGCAACAGATCCGCGATCCCCTTGGTCTCGCGCAGGTCGTCGGTCAGGTAAGCCAGAAACGTCGCACGATCCTCGTGGTAGGCGGCGTGGATACGGTTGCCGTCGAGATAGGTGCGCTCGCCGCCGTCGGCGGAGGTGATGCCAAAATGGATGGCAACGTCCTTGAGGCCGAACGCCGTGAGTTCCCGCGTGGTGATATCGTAGAGCTGCACCAGCAGAAAGGTGTCGACCACGGTGCGGCCGGGCAGATCGCAGCGCGGGAAGTCGATCCAGCGCTCGGCCACTTTCAGACGACTGCTGCGAAACGAAGCGCGTTGCCCGAAACGCCCCCAGGCGCACGGCACCTTGTGGCGCTTGGCGCGGCGACGCAGGAAATCGAGGTCGAACTTGAAAAGGTTGTGCCCTTCGATCGTGTCGGGATCTTCCTCCGCCAGCACGACGTTGAGCGATTCCAACAACGCTTTTTCGGCCGCGTCGCTGTCGTCCGCCAGCACAAGAGTGCGATCACGCTCGCCGCAACGCAGGCCGATGGCGAGCACGCGGTCGGCGGGTTTGTCGGCATCGCTGAAATCGCCGTCCGACGACGCCGTTTCGATGTCGAGCTGGCAGCGGCGCAATTGCGCAAAACTGAGTTCAGCAAAAACCCGCTCGCGGGTGCGGAGCAGGTGCTGGCTTTCGAGCGGCCTGACGGCGTCGACCGCCACCTCGTCACGCGCCGCCTTGATAAAGCGGTCGTGGATTTCGAGCGTATCGGCCGTGGCCAGCCACGGGAACGCGCCCTCGCCCGTCAGCCGACGCAATGCAACGCCGTCTTCGACCACCGCCGGTTCACCGCTCAGCCAGGCAAAGGGCTGCAGCGGCACAGTCGATTCCACGCGGCTTCCGTCCGGCGTGGCGTGGCTGAGATGGACCGTGCCGGCGCGGTCAACCCAAAGCCCGCAGAGCGTCGCCGCCATGGCAAAGACGGTCGCTTAGAACGGCCGTTGATAGACCATTACCAAGGCGACCAGCACGAGGCCGAGGATGATGGCGATAAACAGGCCCGACTTGCCGCGTTTGCGGTAACCGATGCCGGCCAAGGCGCTGAGACCGAGCCAGCAGACCAGTTTCACAATCGCCCACGCGGGAAATCCGTAACCGAGCTTATGCAGCAGGCCGACGCCGCTGATCAGCATCAGCAGACTGGCGATGCCGGTGAAGATCATCACCTTCTTGCGCGACTCCGCCGGAGCGGCGAAGGCGTAAAACGTGCCGCCCATGAGCACGACGAGTGAGAACAGGTGGATGATGTGGTAGAATTGGGGCGACATGATGGAAAATGAGGAACACCCCGCGCTGTGCCGTATGCCAAAAGGCTCAGGACCTTTTTAGGTTAAGGTGGGCACCTTCCGTGACAGATTCTGCCTTCCGATTTACGGCCCGGCATCCACCGCCACGTTGCGGCTCCCGAAGTATTTCAAAGGCAAAGAGCAGTATTAAAGCACCTCGAACACGGCAGGGTGTCGGACGAACGTAGGACCACCCCTCGCTTCGTCAAACGGTAATCGCGAATCAGGAGCGCAAACGACTGGCGGTTTCTACCCGGGGCGTGCGAAACCATCCGCGGGCACTCCACAGCAGCAGCGGCATGGTGCCGCCCAAGGCCAGCAGCGGCGATTGGGCGAGGATTCCGCTCACCAGCACGATGACGGTCACGGCGAGAAAAACGACGTCGGCCCGACGCCGCGCACCGCGGGCCCGCCATTGCGCCGCTGCCGTCAGCAGCCACGCGACGACACCGATGCCGAGCGACACCCAGAGCAGGCGTTCGCCCTGCGTCACCTGGTCGGGATCGCCGCGCAGCAGCCAGCCGAGCAACGCAAACATCGCCTGGTTGAACACGGCAAATCCGGCCAGGAGCGCGACGATCAATTCCGGGGTGACGGGAAACTCGTCACCGGTGTTTTTCACCCGACTGGCCAGGGCGCATCCGGCGCAGCAATAGACTTTCTCATCCGGCACGACCCGGGCGACCTTGAACGGCAGGCCACAATAATCGCACGACACGGATTCGGCGCGCGCGGACATCAGGCGCCTTCGGCTTCCGGTTCGAGATGCTCGATGATGAGCTCCTGCACCGTCGCGAGAAACAGGTAACACATGAACGAGCGTCG
>CBINJL010000554.1:0-2778 GCA_966250925.1 uncultured Opitutus sp.
TTATATTTGGGGGCGGGTGAGTCCGACGCGGATTCGCTCATGGGCGGGGAGTGAACGCGGCGGGTTTTCCGTCGTCAATGCGCGAGGTGGCGGAGGCGGGGCAAACCGGGGGCGACCACGAGTGAAAAACCGGGAGGAACCCATGCTTGACGGCGGTGCGATTCATCCCACGCTGCCCAATCCCTCCCAGCACTGCCCGATGGTGTAATGGTAGCACAGATGACTTTGACTCATCTAGTCATGGTTCGAACCCATGTCGGGCAGCCAATTTGAAGCGGAAGGCAACACTAGGCGCTGGCGAGTGCATCGGCCACAAATTGATTCAGGCTTTCCCCGCGCGCAGCAGCTTTCAGGGCAGCGCGCTTGTGCACGGCGGGCGGGATGCGGACGAGGAACTTGCCGCTGTATTCCTTATTGGCGGTTGCGGCCGGCAGCGGTTTGCCGCTGGTCATGAGGGTGACAATCCATTCCTCCACGATCTGGTTCAGCTCTTTAAGCACTGCGGCCTCGGTCGCACCATGGCAGCTCTGACCAATCAGAGGGGGAGCACTGCCGATGAAGCACTGATCTTCATCGCTCCATTCGACAAGTTTGATGTAGCGGCGGGAGGCCTCCGCGATCTGCGCGCGAGTTGGTTTCATGGTTTGGTTTCCTGGATCGCCTTCCTGACGAGTTTCTCTTGGTAGTGCTTGGCATCATCGCCTTCGTTTCCTGATAGCGTGAGTCGGGGGCCTTTGGGATGTTCGTAGTTTCGGTGGCTGCCTTTGCCTCCCCGATTCCTAAATCCTGCCTTTTCCAAATCAGCGAGAAGCTGGCGAATCTTTCTCGGCATGAGAAGAGTAGTATCGTTTTGATATCACTCTTGAGTCAAGCCTCTGCCAACTCACATCCGAACCGAGAACAGTTTTCCGATTTCATTCGGCCCTCTCTATCACGAAGCATTACACTTTTTCATCCTGTTTCTGCTCCCGGCGGATGGGCAGGGGGCCGCTGCGGATGTGGAGGTCGCGCTGCGGGAAGGGGACTTCGATGCCGTTTTCGCGCAGGGCCTTTTCGATGGCGTAGTAGAGTTCGCTGCGGAAACGGCGCGGGCTGCGCAACATGTCGGAAGTCCAGACGGCGACTTCGAAATCGAGCGCGCTGTCGCCGAAACCCATGAAGTAGATATTGGGCGCGGGCTGGGGCAGCACCTGGGGATGGGCGAGGGCGACTTCCGTCATCAGTTGCCGGAACTTTTCCACATCGGAACCGTAGGCGATGCCGAGGGCCAGGCGGATTCTGACCTTGGGATCGCGGTGGCTCTAGTTGACCACCGGCTCGCTGATGAAGTTGGAGTTGGGCACGATGACCGAGATGTTGTCGTTGGTGACGACGATGGTGCTGCGCAGGTTGATCTTGGCGACCTGGCCGGCGATGCCGTTGACCTCGACGCGGTCGCCGATGGTGATCGGACGTTCGGCCAGGATGATGAGGCCGGAAATGAAGTTGTGGACGATGTTCTGCAGATCGAAACCGAGGCCCACACCGATGGCGCCGGCGAGCACCGCGAGGGAGCTGAGATCGATGCCGACGAAGTTGAGCGCCAGATAAAACCCGAGCGTGATGAACAGGTAGCCGCCGATGCGGGCGATGGCGAACCGCATGCCTTCGTCGAGATGGGTGCGTTTGAGCACGCGTTGCAGGAGCACGCGGCGCAGCACGATCTCGGTGAGCACGACCAGGACGAAGAGCAGCGCCAGCTTGAGCACCGTGAGGGGCGTGACCGCGGTATCGCCGAGGTGAAACAGGGTGAAGTTGAGCACGTCGACGATTTCGCCGAGCAGGGACGGGTCCGTTTCTGCGGCAGGCATGGTCAAGAAGGGAGGAATGCGGGACGCGACGGGCGGGGGAGGGCCCGGCGATGGGGTAACTTTGGTGGTGCCGCGATTTCGGTGCAATCCTCGCAATGCCGTGGTGAATGCCGAGTCGGCTTGCGCCGGAGGAGCGGGGCGCCACGATGCGGCGATTTAATCGACGATGACAGAGGTTGTTCAATTCGTGCAGGATTTGGCGGTGATTATGATCGCGGCGGCGGTCGGCGGTCTGGTCTGCCGACGCCTCGGTTTGTCGCCGGTGGTGGGCTATCTCATGGCCGGGTTAGCGGTGGGCCCCTACACGCCGGACTGGCTTGGGGTGGTGCGTGACAGCGAGCAGGTGCGGCTTTTTGCTGAATTGGGCCTGTTGTTTCTGATGTTTGGCATCGGGCTTTCCTTCAGTCTGCGGCGCCTGCGCCAGCTCGGTCTGAGCGTGGTGTTTGCCGCGGCAGGCGGGGCGCTGGTGGTGTTTTCGGTGGCACGCACGGCGGGGGAATTCATGGGACTGGAGCGCACCGGCGGCGTGTTTTTCGGCGCGCTGCTGGTGGTGAGCAGTTCGGCAGTGATCGGCAAGATGCTGGCCGAGACCGGCTCATCGCACGAGAAGAGCGGGCAACTGGCGCTGGGCACGACGTTGTCGGAAGACTTGGTGGCGATCGTGGCGCTGACGCTGCTCGGTTCGTTTACGCGGGTAGGGGGCGGTGATGCGGGCAACGCGGCCGGACTGGGCGAGATGCTGGCCATGTTCGGCGGCTTCGTGCTGGTGGTGGCGACGCTGGGGCTGCTGGTGGTGCCGCGCACGCTGCGTTGGCTGGGGCGGGCGGCGAATCCCGAAGTGGAAACGCTGTTTGTGGCCGGGCTGCTGTTTGCGGTTTCACTGCTGGTGGTGCGGGCCGGGTATTCGTTGGCGCTGGGCGCATTTTTG
>CBINJL010000555.1:0-2768 GCA_966250925.1 uncultured Opitutus sp.
AGACCGAATGGACGCAAGTCGCCGGGCACCTTAACGCAGGTGACGCTTTACGGCATTGAGAAATATTATCTTGGTTACCGGTTTCAGCGTATGACTTTTCCCAAAGACTTCACGTGGGGTGCGGCTGCCGCCGCCTATCAAATCGAGGGTGCCTGGAACGAGGACGGTCGCAAGCCGTCGGTCTGGGACGTGTTTTCGCAAACCCCCGGCAAGATATTCGAAAACCACACCGGCAACGTGGCCTGCGACCACTACCATCGCTGGCGCGAGGACGTGGCGCTCATGCGCGAACTCGGCGTGAAGGCCTACCGCCTTTCGCTGTCGTGGTCACGCATCCTGCCGGACGGCACAGGCGCGGTGAACGAAGCCGGGCTGCGTTTCTACGACGAGCTGATCGACGGCCTCAAGGCCGCCGGCATCGAGCCGTGGGTCACGCTGTTCCATTGGGACCTGCCGCAGGCACTGCAGGAAAAGGGCGGCTTTCTCAACGAAGCCATGCCGGAGTGGTTCGGCGAATACGCCACCGTGGTGGCCAAGCGACTGGGTGACCGCGTCAATCACTGGATGACGATCAACGAGCCGCCGGTTATCATCGGCCTCGGTTATCAGGACGGGGTCTTCGCGCCGGGCCTCAAGTGCACCTTCGCCGAATGTCTCCAAGCCGCGCACAATCTGCTCAAGGCGCACGGGCGCGGCGTGCAGGCGCTGCGGGCGCACGCGCAGGGACCACAGCAGATTTCGCTGGCGCACACGGCGCGCGAACCAATTCCGGCCAGCGACAGTCCCGCCGACATCGCGGCGGCCCAGGCGCGTTACTTTCAATGTCGTTTGAAAGGGATGTGGAATCTCGCCTGGTGGGCGGATCCGATCTGCTTTGGCAAATATCCGGAGGAAGGGTTGGAGAACTTCGCCGCCGAACTGCCGAAGATCACGGACGCGGACATGAAACTCATTTCCGAGCCGATCGATTTTCTCGCCTACAATTGTTATTCGGGCTGGCAGGTGAGGGCGGGTGAAAACGGCGAATCCGAGGATGTCCCCGGCGGCTGGGGCATCGGTAACGCCCGCGGCACGCTGCCCTGGCTCAACATCGCGCCGGGCGCCATTCACTGGGCCGCGCGCTGGCAGACCGAGCGCTACAAACTGCCGATCGTCTTTTCGGAAAACGGCCTGTGCAACACCGACTTCGTTCACCTCGACGGCAAGGTGCACGACCCGCAGCGCATCGACTTCATGACGCGTTATCTCAGCGCGCTGTCGGCCGCCATCGCCGCCGGCGCCGATGTGCGCGGCTACTTTTACTGGTCGATCCTCGACAACTTCGAATGGGCCGAGGGTTACAAGGACCGCTTCGGTCTCGTCCACGTCGATTATCAGACGCAGGTGCGCACACCGAAGGATTCGTTCTACTGGTATCGCGACCTGATCGCACGAGGCGGTCAGCTTGGCTGATAGGCGCAAACATCACGCCGCGGCGTCGGTAACCGGACGTCTTGGAGAGTTCAAATTTCACAGAAGGCAACGAAGCTAACGAAGCCATTGGATACTGTGTTTTTAGTTATTCGTTGTTGCCTTCGTTACCTTCTGTAAAATCCGCCGGTTTCAGGCGGGCGCGGTATTCGGGCGGCAACAGCTCGAGTGCGGTGCGCGACAGCACTTCGTCGGGAAACGGCACGTCGTGAAGCCGGGCTAGGGCGATGAATTTCAACAGGGAGCCGGCCGTCAGCGTGGTCAGTGAGTCGGTATCCATCGTTCGCATACAAATCTCGACTTGCGCCCTGGCCGGTGCGGCCAGTCGCATTTGCGTGAGCAGCACGGCGAGATTCACGCGCCGATCCCACGGCTGGTAGTCGAACTCCTCCGCGGTCACTGCGGCCTGCAGGGCGTCCAATGTGCGCCGCAGCGCCTCCTGATTGTTCTGCGCGAAATAAATCTGGCCCAGCGTCGTCAGCACCCCGGGATCGGTCACGTGGGCCTGCAGGCGTTCGACCAGTCCGGTCGCCGCCGCCGTATCGCCGGTTTCGAGAAAGTAGTCCGCGAGCCGGGCCAGGGCCAGACCAACATCGGTTTCGCCGGTGCGTTTCAGCACCACCACTGATGCCGTTTCCATGCCACCGATGGCGGGCAGCGGATAAGGCACCGGCTGCAGCCAGGTCGGCAGCGCCCAGCGTTTTGCCGCGTGCAAAAAGGTGTCCGCCGGCAACGGCGCGTCGGCCGGAAGTGTTCGTCCGATCCGCAGATAGTTTTCCAACAGCGGGTCCCAGGACGGCAGCACGATGTGCGTGACGTTGCGCGCTTCGAGCAGCGCGAGAGTTTCGGCCGGCGAGGTGGCGCTGACGATGCGGATCGCCGCCATGTCGCCGTCGGAGTTTTCCGGTGCGAGTGTGCCCAAACCTTGGATACCGCCGTAGTAGGCCAGCGCTGGAGTGAGGTGCGGAGAGGTCAGCACGATGCGTTCGCCGGCGGTGGTGTGGCGGTTTAACCAGTGCGCCAGATCGCGTTCCAGAGTGCCGAGAATTTCGGTTTCGCTCAGGTCATCCGCGGGATTGGCGCCGGTGTGATGCGGCCAGATCAAGTTCAACCCGGGCACCAACGCCGCTATCCCCATCCCCAGTGCGAGTCCCGTGCGCAGCGCCGGCAGGCGCGGGCACAGCACCGCGACGGCGACGGCGCCGAGCACGATGAAGGCGGCGTCGGCGGCCGGCCACCAGGCGAGGCGGCTGCCGGCCATGGCGGCGAGCGCGATTGTCGGTCCGGCGAGGAGGATC
>CBINJL010000556.1:0-2758 GCA_966250925.1 uncultured Opitutus sp.
TTCGAAGCGGCGCAGAATCGAGGGCAGCCGCCAGCGTTCCGACTGGCTGATGAAGAGGATTTGGCAATCGAGCGTCTCCTTTTCCCAACGTTTGAACCGCCGCACCACCAGCGGTCGCCTGCGCACCTGCTCGCCCTCGACCAGCCGATCGAGCACGCCGCCGAAGGGGTCTTCGCCCAGCACGCCGATGACCAGGGGCGTGTCGGCCGCGGGAAACGCTTCCGGCGGCCAGTCGGTGAATGACGCGAAGTTGTAGACGAAGACCGCCTTCAAATCGTATTCCCGCGGCGTTTGCGCCTGCAGGGTGGTCAGCGCCCACGAGACCAGGAATCCGAGCCACCACCGAAGCATCCGGCCAGGGCGAGAGTGATTCAGAACTCGCATCGCACGGTCGCCTGCAAACTTCGAGGGATCTCGCGACGAGTCTGGGCGCCGCCGATTTCCGGGTGAGATTTATCCAGGAGATTTCGCCCCACCAGCGAAAGCTCAACATCCGGACGCGGTCGCCAGGCCAGTCGCGCATCGAGCTCCGTGTAGGCCGGGACCGGCGCGAGGTTGTCTGCAAATGCGGGCACTTCGGCGACATGCCGCAGGCCCAGCCAAAGGTTCACGTTTTTCCCCAGCCGAAATGAGTTGCGCAACTGCAGTTGGTATTTGGGAAAACTCGATTCGCCCAATCCCTGTTCGAGGTCGATGGCGCCCGGCCGCACCCAGCTCTCCTGCTCGATGCGGAATCCGCCGAAACGCACCCGCCAGATGGGAGTGACATCCCAGTCCACAAACACCTCCGTGCCGTAGCTGCGCCCTTCCACGTCATTCGCCTGCGTGATCGGCGGACCGTAACTCACCGAACGCAGGTGGCCGTATTCGTGCCAGAAAAAGGTGGTGGAAACGGACACGCCGGGATGGACGTTGCCCCGCCAGCCGAGCTCCGCCGCGTCCAGCGTCTCGGACTGGAAGTCCGGATTTCCCACGATGAAATACGGCGGTTCGGCCGGCGCAAAAAATCCGGTTTCCAAACGCGACGGCGTGCGGGTCGCGCGCGAGATCGCCGCCCACGCGGTGTGCGTGGCATTGGGGCGCCAGGCGAGTCGCAGGTTGGGCTGCAGTTCCCAACCGCTGAAGTGGTTTTCCTCCGCTCGCAGCCCGGCGGTCGCCTGGAGTTTGTCGTCGGCGAAGGTGTGCTTGAATTGCCCGAAAATGCTGGTGAGCCCGAAGCGCAGATCGGCCGGCAAGATCGCCAGCCCGACCGTGTCCTTCACCTTGTCGGAAATGGAACGATAGCCGGCGCCCCAGACGAGTTCGCTACCCGGACCGATTTGCATCTGATGCTGCAGTTCAACATCGGCCGTGTGGGTGCGGGCGCGGTAGTCGCCGTTGAGATCGCGGAAAACGTAGTCGTAGTAGGCCTGGAGAGTGAGTTTGGCATCGCCGCCGAACCAGCGGGTCCAGCGCGACAACAGGTTGTAACCTTCCGCGACCGTATCGGGCACCGGACCATTTTCGTAACGGCCCCAATACACATCGCCCTGCACCACCAGCTCGGCCTGCTGCAAATCCCCCACATCAAGCCGGAAACCCGTTTGCGAAAAACTCCACGGATCACGGTCATCCTCCAGCCCCTGCGCATCGCGGGTGGCGTTGTAGTCGCTGCCTTGCGCATAAACCCGAAACGCCGCCGCGCGCCCCACCCGTCCGCCGTAACGCACCCCGTAATTGGTGCGCTCCATCGTGCCGCCGCCACCGAACAGCAACGCGCCCTGGGTCTCAAAAGCCGACTTGGAGACAATGTTGATCACGCCGTTGACCGCGTTGGAGCCCCAGGTCGAGCCCGCCGGCCCGCTGATGACCTCCAACCGCTCCAGATCGGGCAAAAAGACCTGCTGGTTTTCCCAAAAAACGTTCGAAAACAGCGGCGAATACACCGTGCGGCCGTCGATCATGACCAACATCTTGTTGGCCGTGCCGTTCGCCCGACCGAAGCCGCGGGCATTGACCGCCCACGACGACGAGGTCGCCTGGGCCACGAACAGATTGGGCGCCAGCCGGAGCACTTCCGGCAAACGCGTCGCACCTGTGGCCCGGGCGACATCGCGCATGAGAAAAATATTGCCCGGCGCCGCCGCCCACGACTCCGCCGAGCGGGAAACCGACATGACTTTCTGCTGCAGCAACTCCTCCACACTCATGCGTTTAAGCGCCTGGATATCGAGTTCCGGCGCCACCTGCGCGCGGCCCACGGTCGCCAACAGACAGCCGCCGATCGCCAGCACCCGCAGAAGCGCCGGCCGGCGAATCATGCCGTCGGCAACGTCGCGCCGAAGCACGCATCGTTGCCCGCAATCCCCGGTCAAGGGACGACGCAACCAGGCGGAGGAAAGGTATTGCAGAAACGACAAAGGGGGTGAAGCGGCGTTGGCACTGACCGGAACGGTAAAGTCCGGCTCCCAAGTTTTTTAACAAAAGCATCCGTCGCCGCCGGCGCCACCTGTTTGTGCAGTTTTCCTGCTGGCGCCAAATTGTGACGCTTCGTCCCGTCTCCGGCTTTGCCATTCGTCGCGTCTCACGCAGCGTCGGACCGCGATGTTTTCCAGCATGAAGCTGTTTTCCCGCCTTTCGGTCCTGGCTCTGTTAACTGCCGTCGCGGTCCACGCCGCCGGCACCGTGGTTTCCGGGCCCATGCTCGGCTACCGCGCCCACCGCGAGGTGTTTCTTTGGCTCGAAACCAAGGACGCCGAAACCGTCACGCTCACCTATT
>CBINJL010000557.1:0-2736 GCA_966250925.1 uncultured Opitutus sp.
AAGGAAATGGCGGCGAAGCGGGCCGCGCTCACCCGCGAGTTTGATCGCCGCGACATCGAGACCGATGTGCGGCTGCGCGAAATCCGTTCCCATGAGGAGTCGTTGGCCGCGCTGGATTTTGAGTTGGAGGAAAAGGGTGAACGTCTCAAACGCGAGGCGGCCGCGATCAAGCAGGCGCGCGATGCCATCCGCGATCAATCGAAGTCCCTGCGGCGCCGACTCGAGGGCGTGGCGAAGATGGATGCGGACGAGATCCAGCAGGCGTTGCGCGACGAAGTGCAGATCGAGTGTCAGGACGAGTTGCGAGCCTTGCGTCGGCAGATCCTGGAGCGCTCCGAGCAGGATTTGAACAACGAGGCGCGGCGTATGTTGGTCGCCGCGATGCAGCGGATTTCCTCGCAGCCCAACAACGATCTGACCGCCACGATCGTGCAGTTGCCGTCCGAGGACATGAAGGGCCGCATCATCGGTCGCGAAGGGCGCAACATCAAATCGTTCGAAGCCGCCACCGGCGTCACGCTGCTCATCGACGAATCGCCGCAGATGGTGCTGATCTCGTCGTTTGATCCCGTGCGGCGCGAAGTCGCCCGCACCGCTCTGGAGGCGTTGGTCAAGGACGGCCGCATCCATCCGGCGAACATCGAGGAGTTCGTGCGGCAGGCGCAGGCCGACATCGAACTGAAGGTGCAGGAGGCGGGCGAAAATGCTGTCGGCCGGCTCAGCATCAACGGCCTGCATCCCGAGATCATCAAGCTGCTCGGTCGCCTGAAGTATCGGTTTTCCTACACGCAGAACGCGCTCGATCACAGCGTCGAGGTCGGCTTCCTCTGCTCCATGCTGGCCAGCGAGCTCGGACTTGATCCGCAGGTGGCAAAACGCGCCGGGCTGCTGCACGACATCGGCAAGGGGGTCGAAGGCGATTACGAGGGCAGCCACGCCGCCATCGGCGCGTCTTTCATCAAACGCCACGGCGAAACTCCGACCGTCGTCAATGCGGTCGCGGCGCATCACGAGGAAGTGCCTCCGGAATCAATTTACGCCGGTCTGGTGATCCTGGCCGACACTGTTTCGGCGGTGCGTCCCGGGGCGCGCGCCGAGTCGATGTCGAGCTACATCCAGCGGCTCGATCGTTTGGAAAAACTCGCCACCGGAATCGACGGCGTGCGCCAGGCCTACGCCATTCAGGCCGGTCGCGAAGTGCGCGTGGTCGTCAACCCGAACGTGGTCAGCGACGACCAGGCCAGTGAGATCGCGAAAAAGCTGCGCCAGCGCATTGAGGAGGAGCTGCAGTATCCGAGCACCATCCGCGTGACCGTGATCCGCGAAAGCCGTTTTACTGAAACAGCAACATAAGGTTGCTGTTTGGATTAAGTTGGAAGTTGAAGATTAAGCTCGGGAAGTGGGCCGCAGTTCGGGCTTTTACTTCAACTTGAACTTCTGACTTCAACTTAAAGGTCATGGCTGATTCGAAGATACTCGAAACGTTTCCCAATCCCGCGCCGCAGCGGGATTTTTTGATCGAGCACACGCATCACGAGTTCACCTCCGTGTGCCCGATGACGGGGCACCCGGATTTTGCCACTATTCTGGTGCGCTACGTGGCGGACAAAACCTGCGTCGAACTCAAGTCGCTCAAGCTCTACTTCCACGCCTTCCGCAACGAAGGCATCTTCTTCGAAGCGGCCACCAACAAGATCTGCGACGATCTCGGTGCCGCGCTCAACCCGCGCTCGCTCGTCATCGTCGCCGACTGGAAGGCGCGCGGCGGCTTCAGCTCCCGCGTCACCGCCGAGTGGATACAACCGGTGGAATAGTGGTTAAGGAGACATCCGCTGTTGTTTAAACCACAGCGGGCGCAGAGATCACAGCGGTTCAATCAGAGCCCTCCGCCATTGTTTAACGCGAAGAACGCAAAGGAGCGCAAAGCCACTCCGGAGAAATCATGTTAAGCCTTGGTTTGTGCCTCTGTGAACTCTGTGGGCTCCGTGGTTTCCAAAATTTTGCCTCACCGCCATTCGTTTCATCCTCTCCCTATCCGTGTTTATCTGTGGTTGAAAAATGAATACATCTTCACGACTCCTGCCGCCTGATCATCCCGTGCGGAAACGCGCGGTCGTGCGCCGCAGTCTGCGGATGAGTGCATTCGAGGCCGTGCTGGCCATGCCGCTGGTGTATACCGGCCAGCCGGCCAATCTGGTGCTGGCCGCGTTGCTGGCGGAGGGGCTGAAGCTTGAGCCCGGCGCCTACGGTTTAGTGATCTCGCTGCCGTTCTGGTGCAACATGCTGCAGCTCGGCATCACGCCGGTGCTGGGCCGCTGGTTTTCGATGCGGCAGATTTTCGTTACATCGATCTGGCTACATATCGCCTGCTGGGGCGGCTTCGCCACCACGCTGCTGGTGGCGCCCGAGTGGTCGCTGGCCCATGCCGTGCCGCTGGCCACGTTTTTTGTCGGCACGGCCGGACTGGTCGCCGCGGTGATGGGCGTGGCGTGGACGGCCTACATGCAGGCGTGGGTGCCGGCGCGGGTGCGGGGCAAATACTTCGCCAAGCGCAACCGGCTCGCGCAGGCCTCGAACTTCGGGTTTCTGCTGCTGGCCGGCGTGTACGCCGGGTCTGCGGCCACCATCGGCGTGCGGTCGGCCGTTCCCACGCTGGCCGCCGTGTTGGACCGCGGCGCGCGCAGCCTCACCGAGGCGGTCCGTGAGGCGCTCCCGCCGCCGCTGCCCGGATCGGTG
>CBINJL010000558.1:0-2721 GCA_966250925.1 uncultured Opitutus sp.
AGGTCGTTAATCAGTCCCAACAAATGAGTGCCGGCGGAGTGGACCCGGCTGATCTGATTGACCTGCTCGGGATTAAGCGGACCCGCCATGCCCGACTTCAGGATCTGACTGAACCCGATGATCGAATTGAGCGGCGTGCGCAGCTCGTGACTCATGGTGGCGAGAAATTCCGATTTCAACCGGTCCACTTCGCGCAGGCGTTCGTTGGCTTCACGCAGTTCCGCGGTGCGTTCGTCGACGCGGCGTTCCAGGCCGGCATTGAGTTCGCGGATCTCCTCTTCCGCCCGCACGCGTTCGCTCACATCCTCAATCAACGAGGTGACGCCGATGAGCCGTCCGCGGTCGTCGCGCAGCACAGTATTGTGCCAGTCACAGACAATGACCCGCCCGTCGCGAGTGAGGTTGCGCATGCGCGGCACATGGGCGAGTTCGCCGCGGGCGAGCGCCCGCACGATCGCACCGCGCCGGTCGCGCTCTGCCTCCGGCACTAGCAACACCCCCGGTTGCCCCAGCACCTCGTCGCGCACGTGTCCGAACATGCGTTCGGCCGCGGGATTCCAGCCGATGATGTTGAGGTCGCGATCCCAGTCGATCACGCCGAGTGGCGCGCCTTCCACGAAAAGTCGCAGCCGTTCGCGCGACTGGCTCAGCGCCGCCTCGGCCTTCACGCGCGCGGTCACGTCGCCGACCAATGAGATAAAACCAAGCGTGCGCCCACTCGGGTCGGTGAGTTTGGTAGTGTGCCAATTGCAGGCCAGAACGCGTTGCTCGGCGGTGAGGCATTCCAACCGTTCCATCACATCCTGACCACCGCCGAGCAAGCGCCGGCGCGCCCGCCGCAAACGATCGCGTTGACCGGGTTTGACCAGGAAACCGCCATCACGTCCGCGCACCGCCTCGGCCCGGTAACCAAAGATGCGTTCGGCGGCAGGATTCCAGCCGCGGATGCGCATACTGCGGTCCCAGTCAATGGCCGCCAAGGGCGTGCGCTCCAGCAGCAGGCGGATGCGTTCGCGCGATTCCTCGGCTTCCATTTCGGCGAGTCGCCGGGTCTCGGATTCGATAATCAGCGACAGCGTGTCAGCCACCGCGCCGACGAAAATCTGTTCATCTTCGCTCCAGTTGCGCGTGCTCCCCGCCGCCTGCACCGTCAGCACGCCGACCATCGCCTCACGCGAACGCACCGACGCATCCATCACCGAGCGAATGCCGTTGGGCGCAAAATAATCGGTCGCAAACATGCTCAGACGCGGATCGATCAACGCATCGTTCACGGCCAGCACCCGGGTTTCGCGCAAGGCGGTGAAGTAACTTTCGTGGCCGTCAAACGCGATGGTGCCTTCGTGAACGTGGCGTGCCTCGTCGGCCACATACAGATTGTGCAGTTCCAACCGGAGTGGCTCGCGTCGCATCAGCCACACGCCGACCCGATTCGCTTCGAGCGCATCGGCGCATAGGCGGGTGAAGCCGCGCAACGCGACTTCCACATCTTCATCGGAGCGCGCCCGCACGGCGATCTCCGAGAGCGCGGCGTTGAGACGTTGTAAACGCTGCGCCCGCCGCCGGCCGGTTTCCTCCGCCTCGATCAATGACTTTTCGCGCCGCCGCACCCGCCTCACCAGATTTTGGAATTGGGCGGAGAGGGTCGCGATTTCGGTCGGAGCATCACGCATCACCGTCGGCTCCGCCCGCCCCTCCGTCACGTCCACCACCTGTCGGGTCAACGCTTCGAGCGGTCGCGTCAGGCCCATCGCGAGCAGCAGCGACAACAACACGCCGAACAACGCCACCCCGAACAACGCCACCACGGTGAGCCCCTGCTCCACCCGCAGGTCGTCGCGCACCGATTCCATCGGCAGCACGGAAATCACCATCCAGTTGGGCTGCCCTGCACCGCCCAACACGCGGCCCGCAACCAGCAGGTCCTCGCCGTTCACCGTGATCGATTGTGCGGGTGACGGCGCGCCCCGCAGCACGGCAAACGGTGCGGCAAACGCGGCGGAACTCGCGGCCACGATCGGATCAAACCCGAGATCCGCGCCCCAGGTCGCAGCCGCTTCGTGCGACGCCGAATGCACCACCACCCGGCGCGAGCCGTCACGCCGCTCCTCCAGCACAAACACCCGCCCGGGCAAGCCCTGCTGCAGTCGTTGCACAAAGGCCGACAATTCCTGGGTGCCGAAATCCACGTCGACCACCGCCCGCAGGGCACCGGCCTCATCGAAGACCGGCACCGCCAGCGTGACGCCGGCCGCCGCCGGGGAGTGGGCGTTGCCGGGGAACAGATAGGTTTCGGTCCAAACCGCCGCACCGTGTGCACCCGCGGCCTGATAAAAGGGACGCTCCCGCGCGTCGTATCCATCCCATGGAGACACGGCAGTCGATTCGATCGCGCCGAAGCGGGCCAGACGCGCGTCCACAATATCGCGTTGTCCGTCCTCGCCCACGCGATAGTGTCGCATGGTCATGCGCCCGTCCGACGCACGTTGGAGAAAGGCGTAGGCGCCGTCGCCGGCTCGTGCCACTCCCGCATAAGTCATCCGGTCGTCGGCGAGAAAAAACGGCGCCATGGTCTGCAGCACTCCTACGGGATCAACCTCCCCCGGTCGCGCCGCCACTTCGTCCCGCAGCAGCCGACTCTGCGCGCCGGCCGCATCGGTGACGGCCCGCAACTGACTGGTCATGCGTTGGAGGCCCTGCTCGACCAGGGTATCCGCATGC
>CBINJL010000559.1:0-2716 GCA_966250925.1 uncultured Opitutus sp.
CCGTATCCGGCGATGTCCGACGAGGAGATCGCGACCGCGGTGGAGACGCAGGCGCGCGGGATCGCCGCCGACCTGAAGGCCGCGGGCATCTACGTGGCGCCGGAAAAGCGGATCGTCGCCCTCATCGCCTACCTGCAGCAGCTCGGCCGCTACGAGGACGCCGGGGGAAACGGCCGGGTCGCCAGTAACCAATAACCGGATACGACGATCCCAAAATCTAAAATCCGGAATCGAAAATCCAAAATCCCTCCCGCCATGTTTCGTCGTCTCCTGATCGAAGACTGGACCGCGATCTTCACCGTCGTCGCGTTTGTCACTGCGCTGTCCGTTTATGGCACGCTGTTCTACCGCGCGTTGCGCATGCGGCGCGCGCAGTCCGAACGCCTCGCCCACTTGCCGTTTGAGGGCGACACCACCGCGGCCACCGCGCTATCCCGCCATGAGTAAGTCCAAGAATCCGGGCCCCGATCGCGATGTGCCGGTGCGCAGGCACGTTTTCGATGGCATCGAGGAATATGACAATCGCCTGCCCAATTGGTGGTTGTTCACGCTCTACATCATGATCGTGTTTTCGATCGGCTACTGGTTTTACTACGCCCAATCCGGTCTGGCCGAGGATGACGGTCGTCGGGTGGAGGTGGAGATGGCGCGGATCGAAGCCAGCAAGATGTCGTCCGATCTGACGATCGACGACGAGCACCTGTGGAAGATGAGCACGATGCCGCAGTTCGTTGACCCGGGACGTGAAACCTACCTCTCGCTTTGCGCCGCCTGTCATCTGCCGAGTCTGCGAGGCAAATCGGAAAGTCCGGCGGCGATTGGTCCCGACCTCACCGATGCCGAGTGGGTGCACGGGGACGCTCCGGCCGCGGTATATCACACCGTCGAGACCGGAGTGTTGGAAAAGGGCATGCCGTCGTGGGGACCGGTGCTCGGCACCAAGAAGACCGCTGAGGTGGTGGCATATTTGTTGAGCCACCATCAGGCGCCCTGATTCGAGCGAGGACCGGTCATGGCATCCGTTCGTCGCCCCAACATCGACACGGTCACGACCATTCGCGCCGATGGGTCGCGGTTTTTTCTGCACCCGGCCGATGTGCGCGGATTCTTCACCCGGCATCGGCGTTGGAGCGGACTGGGATTGATCGCGATCTATCTGGCGTTGCCCTGGATCAAAATCGGCGGACATCCGGCCGTGTTTTTTGATGCGGCGGGGCGGCGTTTTCACCTCTTCGGTCTGACGCTGGCATTCCAGGATCTTTGGCTGACGTTCTTCGCCATTTCAGGGCTCGGTTTTCTGTTGTTCTTTCTCACCTCGCTGTTCGGCCGGCTTTGGTGTGGCTGGGCCTGTCCACAGACGGTGTTTCTTGATCACGTCTATCGCCGGATCGAGCGTTGGATTGAAGGCGACGCGGTGAAACGTCGGCGTCTCGACGCGGCGGCCTGGAGTGCGGGCAAGGTGATGAAGCGGGGCGGAAAGCA
Organism: uncultured Opitutus sp.; assembly: GCA_966250925.1. Classification (GTDB taxonomy): domain Bacteria; phylum Verrucomicrobiota; class Verrucomicrobiia; order Opitutales; family Opitutaceae; genus Actomonas. The sequence goes on from CBINJL010000559.1 coordinate 1,483, forward strand.
GATCGCGTTCATCGTCGTTTCACTGGTGATCGCGCATCTGTTCCTCGCCTACTTCGTGTCGATTCCGGCGCTGTGGGCGATGATGCATGCGGCGCCGGGCGAGCACTGGGGCGCGTTTGCCTTCGTGTTTCTTTTTTCCGCCACGATCTACTTCAATTTCGCCTGGTTTCGCGAGCAGCTGTGCATCGTCATCTGCCCCTACGGTCGGCTGCAATCGGCGATGACCGACGACCACACGCTGGTGATCGGCTACGATGCGCAGCGCGGCGAACCGCGCGCCAGACTCGGCATCCCCGATGCCGGTGCCTGCATCGACTGCAACCGCTGCGTGCAGGTCTGCCCGACCGGCATCGACATCCGTCAGGGCCTGCAGCTCGAGTGCATCGGGTGCGCGGCCTGTGTCGATGCGTGTGATGAAGTGATGACCAAGGTGAAGCGGCCGACCGGGTTGATCCGTTATGATTCCTTCGTCGGACTCTCGGGTGGGAGAACCCGCTGGTTTCGATCGCGCACGATTCTGTATTCGCTGCTGATGCTGCTCGGGGCGGCGGCGGCGGGCCTGGCGTTTTCGACGGTCCGTCCGGCGTCGTTTTCGATCATACGGATGACGGGCGCGCCTTATGTCGTGAGTGCCGACGCGGTGCGCAATCAGTTCCTGGTTCGGCTGGTCAACAAGCGCGACACGGCCCAGGCGTTTCGTCTCGAACTGGTGGATACGCCGGCAGCGTTGGGCCGCACCGGCTTTGATCAAGGTGTGACGGTTGCCGGACTGGGAGAAACAGTCGTCCCCTTGGTCTTGCAGATGCCGCGTGAAAGCTACGCCGGACGTTTTCATTTCACTGTGCTGGTGCACGACGTGGACGGCGGATTCACGCTGAGACGCGAAATCGAATTCGTCGGCCCTGACCCGGAACTGCTGCGGGAGGAGACTTGATGCCAACCGTGGACAAACCTTCAAAATCAGGCTCGGCCCGGTCGCTTTGGATCGGAGTAGGACTGCTGTTCGGTCTCATGGTCCTCGCCTGGGCGGCCTTGTTTAACCTCGCGGTGCGTCATCCGGTGGCGAGCGTGCCGCTGGAGCACCGCACCGCCCCCTGAGTCGGAGTTTTGGGTTACGTCATGGAACTCACCGCCATCAATACTCCTGTCGCCGCGTTGCTGGCCGGCCTTGTCACCAGCCTGCACTGCGCGGGCATGTGCGGTCCACTGGCCTGCATGCTGGCGCCGGGGCGGG
>CBINJL010000560.1:0-2710 GCA_966250925.1 uncultured Opitutus sp.
ATGGAGGGGCTGCGCATCCTGCGGGAATGGATCGAGCAGGGCGCGGTCGGTCCAGTGACCGACGTGTGGTTGTGGAGCGACCGCACCCAGCAGCGCATTTCCGTCTGGTCGGAAACGCCGGCCGCGGCCGAACCGGTGCCGGCAACGCTCGACTGGCGTGGCTGGCTGGCGGATCGTCCGGACCGGCCCTACAGTTCGCTTTATGCGCCGCAACGTTGGCGCAACTGGTGGGGTTACGGCAGCGGTGCGATTTGCGACATCGGCATGCACATGTTCGATGTGGTGCGTTTCGCCCTCGACACGGAATGGCCCGAAACGGTCGAGCCGGAGGTGTCGGGGATTTCTGAATACACCATTCCGCGGTGGGCGAATCTGCGGTTCCGGTTTCCGGCCCGTGGGGAACAGCCGCCGCTCACCGTGCACTGGCGCAATGGCTGGCAGGGCGATGTGCAGAATCATCCGAGCGGCATTCCGTTCGTGCCCGAGGCCGATGTGCAGGCCGTCACCAATGGCATGGCGTTCACCGGGGCGGAAGGCACCCTGTTCATTCCCGACATGCGGGCGAGTCGGCGGCCGAAACTTTATCCGGAGGCGCGCGAGAAGGATTTCCTCGCCGGGCGCCCGCGCAAGTGGCTGCCGCGCATCAAAGGGGGACACTTTGCCGACTGGTATGACGCGATCCGGGCCGGACGGGGCGGCGGAGCCGACTTCGCCTACGGTGCGGCCCTGACCGAGCAGGTGCTGCTCGGCGCGCTGGCCGAACGCACCGGTGAGACGATCCGTTGGGACGTTGCCGGCATGCAGGCGACTGATTCGTCCCGCGCCACCGCGCTGGCCCGGCCCGAACGCCGGGCCGATGCCTGGCAACCGGATGCGGCGCTCGCCGTGGTGTTGGCGCAGTTGCCCGACTGAACTCGGCCAACGATTGAGCGGGACGCCGACTGCGTGATTGAAAGCCTTCCCGCCGGTCCCCAACGTGTTGCGCCATGAGCTTCGCCGCGGCCTACGTCTACCTCGCCATCTGCATCGTTCTCGCCGCGTGGTGCGGCAGCACCCGTATCGGGTTCTGGGGCAACTTCGTCGCGGCCATGCTGCTGAGTCCGCCGATCGCGATCATCTTCTGTCTCGTGCAGGATCGCACCTATCGCAAGCGGGCGAAAGCGGCGGGCGGCATTTCGTAGTGGGCTGCTTCAGCCCGCCTCGCGAACTGCGTTGCTCCGGTTCAATAGCGCACGTCGAGGGTCACGTTGCCGTCGACATCGATGAAGCCGGGTTCGGTGGCTGCACCGCCGGATGATTCCATCGCCATCATTTGCATGCGCCCCTGTTGAAAAGGGCGGATGGGACCGCTGTTGTTGACATGGATGCGCACCACTTCCTGCACGTCGTGACCGAGCGATTCGAGCACGGCGGCGGCGGTGTCGCGCGCCTGCCGGGTCGCGTCCTGCAACGCTTCCCGTTGTGCCGTCAGAATCGCGTCGTCGGCGGCCAGGAACTCAAACTGCGTGATTCGGTTGGCGCCGGCGTCGACCACTGCCGCGGCAAACTCGCCGGCACGTTCGGCGGGAACGACGAAGCTGGCGTTCCATTGCGCGAGATAGCCGCTGATCTCGGGTTCATTGGCGTTGCTCGCACTGGAGGATTTCTGGCGGTAAACGGGATTGAGCGTGAGTGCGCCGGCCTGGATTTGTTCGGCGGATTCGGTCTGCAGCAACTCCAGCACGCGGTGCGACGGCTCACGCACGGCGCGGGTCGCGTCCGCGGCGGCCGGCTTGCGCGCTTCGATGAGAATGGAAAGACGCGCCAATGTGGCGGGAATGCGCACGGTCTCCTGGCCGGTGACGGTGATGATGCGCGGCTCGGGAGTGGGAGCGGCGGTCGGCTGCGTTGCGGCGGCGAGAGAAGTCAGTGAAATCGCACCGGTCAGCAGACAGGCGAGAGAGCGGAGGAAAAGGCAGGGGCGGATCGACATGGGAAAAACGGGATTTCCCCACAGGGACAGCGAGGCGACCACAAGGTTTCGTCGGCATCACGACCCGACGGGCAGCGACGGGCCGTCGATCCACTGGCTTTCCACCATTTCGATTCGCGGGATGGCGGGGATGCCGAAGTCGCGATTGGCGATGCGGGCGGCGAGCAGTTCCACCGCCCAGGCGCCCATGAGGAATTGATTCTGCTGCAGCCCGGCGAAACCGCTGCCCTCCACCATGTGACTGAGCACGGCCACACCGAGGTCCTCCGGGCGGCGAATCTCATGCACATCAAGCACGAGTTTGAACTGGGCCACTGCCGATGGGGAATGCACCACGACCACCGCGTCGGGCCGGTGGTCGGCCCGCCAGCGCAGGAACGGCCCCGCTTCGATCTCGTCCAGCCGCAGAATCGGCAGCGCGCCGTCCGCGCCCAGGGTGGCGTCGCACCAGCCGAGATAGGCCGAGGAATGGGAGTGCTCGGTGCGCCGGTCCTCGTAGTCACTCAGCACCAGGCCGACGCGCCGGTAGCCGAGCGCGCGCAACCGCTCGCAGGCATGAAACGTGTCGCGATAGGGCCGGCTGGTGACGCGGTGCAGCTTGGTCTTGATGCTGAATCCCACCGTGACGATGGCGTAGCGGTTGAGGGTGGCGGGAAACTCCTCCTCAACCCGCGGCCCGCCGAAACACAGCAGTCCCTCGATTCCGCGCGTGCGCAGAATCTCGTCAAATCGCCGCAC
>CBINJL010000561.1:0-2703 GCA_966250925.1 uncultured Opitutus sp.
CAGCACGACAAAGGCGATGCCGATGCGAACGAGTTGAACGGTCGCGCCCGCGGCGCCGGTTTCCAGCGCGGTGCCGGCGAGCACGGCGGAAAGTCGATCGAGCAACGGGGCAACGCTCACGGCGCCCAGCCCGATTGCGATTTCGATCACGGCGTAAACGCGCAGCGGCCGCGTCCAGCGGCGGGCAAGTTTTCCCATCGCCCAGGCGCCGAGTCCGAGACCGGTGAAATACGCGGCCAGCACGGCGGCGGCGGCCGGCGCACCGGCGCCGAACACGAGGCTGAACTGGCGCAACCAAACGACCTCGAAGACGAGCGCGACGGCGCCCGAGACAAACAGCAGCAGCGGCGGCAGCCAACGTTCAGTGCGGTCGGGCGCAGGCAGGGATGCAGGCGGGGCGGGGCGGGAACGACCGGACGATCGTGAAGGCATGGGCGACGGGAAAAAAACGAAAGTGACGGCGGTGGGCGCCGCCATCACGTCAGTCCAAACCGGATTTCAGGGAATGTCCGGACTCAGAGTCGCACCGAGAAACTGGCGTTGATCGAGTAGTCGGCAAACGAAGCGTCGCCGGCGCGGGTCGAACCGTAGGTGGTGGTGCGGTTGCGATGGACCGCGATCGGCACCGTGAGCGTGCCGATGAAATTGCCGCGGGCGTAGGTGACGCCGGGTTCGACCGCGACGATGAAACCGGGCCGGCGACTGCCGTGGCTGTTGCCGAAGGCGTCGTTGCCCGGCACGCCTTCGATGCGGGCGCCGATGCTGAGATTCAGACCGTGCAGGTGCGGGATGCGGAAATCCACGCCGCCGCGGGCGAGGTAGGAATCGGGAATCGAGAAGCGGGTTTCTTCGACGCGACCTTCGGGGTTAAAAAGATAAAAGGCGCTGCCGTAGGCGGAGATGTTTTCGCGCAGCATGTAGAAGCCGAGCAGCTCGACGGAGTAACCCCAGCCGCCGTCGCCGGGTTGGATGGAGGAGTCGACGAACCGCACCTCGGGCCCGTTGCGACGCATGAAGATATCGGTCGCCTTGTAGTCGCCGGTCGGGGCTTTCAGGCCGACGCCGATGGAGATGTTGCCGGGGCGTTCGGCGTTGGGATCGATCAGCCACCAATTGGCGCTGACGCGCATGTCGCCCATGCCGGCCGACTGGGTGTGGTAGCGTTGTCCGGAGGCGTTGCCCATGTGTTCGTAGAGCGAGGAACGATCATGGTAGACGAACGGGATGGTGAGGTTGGTCGTGAGGCGATTAGACCACGCGTAGCTGGCGGTGAAATCGTAGAAGGAGGAATCGTTGATGACCTGGGTGCCCTGTTCCTCGCGGTGCTTTTGTTCGACGTCGCCGACGAAGTGGCGATCAGCGTAGAACCAGCGGAAGGCGAAGTTGAGGTTCCAATCGCCTTTTTCCATGTAGCCGGAACTTTCCGGAATCATGGCGCCGCCGGCGCCGCGGGCGATGACGCAGCCTTGGCCGCGTAAAACGGCGGGAGCGGACAACGCGAGCAGCAAGGCGGAGAATCCGACGAGGCGGGGAAGGGAGGGGACGCTGGAAAGCAGACGGGATGTCATGGGTTAGGTGAGGTGTGAAACAGACGACAGGGCGCGAAGCCGGGGTGACGTCGGCGAAAGGGCATGAGCGGTGCGTGTGCGGGCGAAAAGCCGACAGGGACCAAGTGCCGGGTTCCGAGGGCGAAACGCCGGCGGGCTTGCGTTTCCGGCGCGCGCTGCGCATGTCCGCAGTCATGACGAGAGCAACCCCGCGGCGGAGAATCGCAGCAATGGTGATGGGTTTGGGCGTGAGCCTGATGGGATTGAGGGCAACGCTCCACGCGGCCGACGGCGCGTCGACTTCGGAGACGACTCACGAGACGCAACGCGTGGACGCAATGCCGGTCGAACTGCCGGTGCTGGGACCGGCGCCGCAGTGGAAACTGCGCGGATTGGACGGCAAGTGGCTGCGTTCGGAGGATCTGCGCGGCAAAATCGTGGTGATCGATTTTTGGGCCACCTGGTGTGCACCGTGCCGGGAGGAAATCCCGGGCTACATTGCCATGCAGACGGAACTGGAAGCGGCTGGAGTCGTGGTCGTGGGCATGTCGCTGGACCGAGCGCCGGCGCGCCGCGTGCAGAAGTTCGTGGCAGCGCAGGGCATCAATTATCCGATCGTGATGGGCACGGATGCGGTGGCCGATGCCTTTGGCGGAGTGACGATGGTTCCGACCACGATCCTGATCGATCGCGACGGCCGCATTCGCCATCGCAAGGAAGGCATGATGCACCGCGAGGACTACGAGCCCTTGGTGCGTTCACTGCTGTGACCCTGCGCTCGGCTACAACGTCGCCTCGGCGGTGGCGACCGGGCGCATGGCGACCGGGGCAAAATCGCGCAGCATAAGCACGGCGAGGGCGAGCGGGGCGGTGTAGCTGCCAAAACGCTCGATCACTTCCCAAAACGGCGCTCCGGCGGTGAGGAAGAGCATTTCGGTGGCGAGTTTCCAAACGGCCACGCCGATCAGCAGGCCGGGCGCCGGGCGCAACAGCAGCAAGGCGGCGAGAAAAAATTCGAAGGCGCCCACCGCCGGTGTGATGCCGCCGCCGAGGCCGACGGATTCGTAGTGGTGCGCCAATCCGATCTTGTGGCTGAAGAGTCCAAGTCCGGCGTGACCGATTAGCAGCAGCGCGGTGGTGAGGCGCAGCGCCCAGG
>CBINJL010000562.1:0-2701 GCA_966250925.1 uncultured Opitutus sp.
GAACGCGCTCGGCCGCATCACCGATGCGGGCAAGACCGTGCACGGCGGCATGGAGGACATGAAGGAGCTCGTCCCCGCGATCTTCGCCGATCTCATGAAGGAGGCTCGCCCCGAGTGGGAGGCGACGCTCGGTTGTTTCGTCAATCTGCTGGCGCTGCGTGGGAAGGTGAATCCGGGGGAAAGCTTCACGGCATTGTTGAACCGCGAAGGCCGTGAAGTTCGTGCGGCGCTGGTGCAGCAGCATTATCCGTTCGATCGTTTGGTGGCGGAGTTGGCGCCCGCGCGTGATCCGGGGCGCTCGCCGTTGTTCGACGTGATGCTGGCGTATCAGAATGCTGGAGACGCGGATTTGGTTTTTGGTGGTGCAATGGCGCAACCGCTGCCCTTGCCGACTGGGGCGAGTCAATATGACTGGACGTTGAACTGTTTCGAAACCGGCAACGGTTTGGAAATCGTGTGGGAATATGATCGGGCGCAGTTCGACGCGGATCGCATGACGCGGGCGGCGACGGCCTTCGTGACCCTGGCGGAAAACTTGGCGATGAATCCGCTGCAGGCGGTGGGGCATGCGGGCATTTTACCGGAAGCGGAACGCGGCCAGTTGTTGCACTGGGGCCGGCGAGTCGACGCCTGTGTGCGCCGCGACGACACGATTCCGGCACTGGTGGAGGCGGTGGTGCGGCGCACGCCGCAAGCGGTGGCGGTGATCGATGCGGAGGGGCGCTGGACTTATGCGGAACTGTGGGGCCAGGTGGAAGCTACGGCGCGTCGATTGAAGGCGGAAATCGGCGCGGGAGAAGCGGTGGCGGTGACAGGACCACGCAATCGGAATTGGATCGCCGCACAACTCGCGGTCATGCGGGCGCGGGGCATTTATCTGCCGTTGGATCTGGCGCATCCGGAGACGCGATTGCGCACCATGGCGACAGTGAGCGGAGTGCGTTACGTCATTTGGACGGGAACGCAGCTGGAACAGCCGGCTATCCTGAAATCGTTGGGCACCGTGCTGTCTCTGGAGGGGGATGATCAAGAGGGAGCCGATGACACTGCATTGGCCGAATGCGAACCGACCGACGCTGCCTACATGATCTTCACCTCGGGTTCGACTGGTGAACCCAAAGGCGTCGTCGTCGAACATGCGGCGTTCGCGAGCATGATCACTGCGCAGATCGAAGCCTTCGGAGTCACGGCGAACGACTGTGCCGGACAATTCGCCTCGATGGCATTCGACGCGGCGCTGTCAGAAGTGTTTCTCGCACTGGTCAGCGGTGCGACGTTGAGTCTGGCGCCGGAGACGGCGCGGCAGGATCTCGGGGCGTTGGCGAGCTGGCTGCAAACGGATGCGGTTTCCGTGGCGACGCTCCCGCCGGCGTTGGTGGCGGTGTTGGCGCCGGACGCGTTGGCGCCGTTGAAGACCCTGATCACAGCAGGCGAGCGTGCGGACGCGGCGGTGGTGGCGCGGTATCGCGGACAGTTGCGTTACCTGAATGCCTACGGGCCGACCGAAACGGCGGTGTGCGCGACCTGTCACGACGTGTTTGCGCAAGAGTTTGAGCAGACGCGCGAAGTGCCGATCGGGAGACCGATGGTGAGCACAGCGGTGCGGGTGCTTGATCGCGACGGACAACTTGTGCCGATCGGGGTGGTGGGCGAGTTGGGCATTCTTGGGCCGACGCTGGCGCGTGGTTATCGTGGCCGTGATGAGCTCACGGCAGACGCGTTCATCGATTGGTGCGATCCGGAGGAAGGTGCACAACGACTGTATCGCACCGGCGACCTCGTGCGTTGGAATGGGCGCGGCGAATTGGAGTTTGTTGGGCGTGGCGATGCGCAGGTGAAATTGCGCGGCCATCGGATCGAGTTGGGCGAGATCGAGGCGGCTGCCTTGCGGTTGCCGGATGTCGAAACTGCGCTGGTGCGTTTGGTGCCGGCGCCGGAGCGACTGGTGCTCTATGTGCAGGGCAAGGCGGCGGGCGTGGCGGAGGCGCTGCGCGAAGTGCTGCCTGCTTACATGGTGCCCGCTCAGGTGGTGGCGGTGATGAGCTGGCCGCTCACGCCGAACGGAAAAATCGACGTAAAACGTCTGCCAGTGCCGGAAACGACGGACGCGCAGGCGAGTGCGAACGCGGTGCAACGTCCACCGGCCAATGCCGCCGAAACGATTCTGGTTCAGACTTGGGCGAATATTCTGGGTCGCGCCGCGTGTGCGGTGACGGATGATTTTTTTGCGGCCGGCGGCGACTCGATCCGCGCGCTGCAAATGATCGCGATGCTCCGCGCGGCCGGCTGGTCGGCCCGACTCGGCGAACTGTTTCAGTCGCCACGGCTTGAAAACTTTGCGCGGACACTGGAGCGTGCGACTTCATATTCTGAGATCGGGCGGCACCCGGCGGCATCCACGCGCCTTTCACCGATTCAGGACTGGTTCTTCAACGCCCATGTGGATTCGCCTTGGCATCACTTTAACCAAGGACTCGTGCTGGAGCTTTCCCCGGCAATTGACGAACGGCGACTGGCGCAGGCGTGGCGACTGCTGGGGCAGCGGCATCCGATGTTGCGGTCGCGTTTCGTGCGCGGAGGCGACGGCGTTTGGCAGCGGCACGTCGGCTCGGCATGGATCGATTTGAACGAGGCGCCGCGGTTGGATCGGGCAGATTGGCGTGAAGCCGGTGGCCGTCGACATCCACGGCAACGCGGGTCA
>CBINJL010000563.1:0-2695 GCA_966250925.1 uncultured Opitutus sp.
ATGACCTCGCTGCCCCGCCTGCTTCGCTTCCTCGCCCCGATGCTCCTGCTCGGATGGGGCGCCGGATGCAGCACCACGCCGACCCCTTCAACGGAGAAACCGGGCCCGCAACCGGTCATCGGCGCGCAAAGCGTGTTTCTCAATGGCAACGTGCGCGTCGTCGCCGAGCTCGGTCCGTTTCGCATGATCGATGCGCTGCCGCCCGAACGTCTCGGCGGTATCCCCGTCGTGATCGATGAAGGTCCCAGCACGCGCAGTGCGCCACCCCGCACCTACGCCGGCGGTCGCCCCGATGCCGGCGCGCCGGACCGCCCGCGCCAATCGCTCGCCGTGACATTGACCAACATCGGCACCGAACCGGTGGAGTTGCGCGTCGCGGAAGTGCGCTGCGTGTTGGGCAACTTCGTGCCGGTGCCGGAAATTTTCACCCTCCAGCCCGGCGAACTCCAGGCTCTCGAGCCGATGCGCGCCTCCTATCCCGCGCCGATCGACGATCTCGAACTCGCCGTGCGCCTGCGCACCCGCGAAGGCGAGGAGATCCAAACATTGCGCCTGCGCCTGTAACCGACTGCTCTCCGCGCGCCGCGACGGGCACCCGATTCCTGGTCAACGCATCCGGCTAATGCGCGCGCGCACGTCGTCGCCCAGCCGCTGCACGTAACCGAGCGCGTAGTCGGTCATGTCACGCGTCGGGTCGGTCACCAACGGCATCAGATCCATCGCCCAAGTGATGGCCGTCGCCGCATCGCTGCGCCGCGCGTCGTGGTAGGTCGCATTGGCGGCGCGCCGCCCTTCGGTCGCGAGATCGTAGCGTTTGCCGCCGAAGATCTGCGAATCGAACACTTCCAGCAATTGCGCCCGCAGTTCCGGCCGTTCGCTGGCATCGAGCGCGACCTTGTCGGACTCCAGCAACCAGTCGAGACCGCGCCAGACTTCGACGCCGAGCACACGGCGCGGGCGTCGCTCCGCCGGCAAGGCCCGCAATGCCTCCAGACACCGCAGCAGGACGCCGACGTGCGTGTCGTGTTTGTCCATCGGATTGTGCAGCAGAAGCTCCTCCACCACGCAGCCGGAAAAGATCTGCGTGAGGTCGTCGCGCACCGGTGTCGCCATCTTCGCGTCCTTCACCCGCGCACTCGGATGGGCCAACTGAATCTGAATGGCGTAGCCACCCAGCTCAGCCGCGCGACGCTGTTCGTCGCGCCGGATGCCTTTCATTTCCTCATCCGTCCTGCGCGCATACGTGCCACTGCGCGACGAGCCGGCGCCATCCGTCACGACCACACCGCCGAAGGCACGAAACACCGGCCGATCCAGGCACGCGCTGATCGCGGAATGCGCCATGATCTCAATGTCGTCCTGATGCGCCCCGATGCACAGATGCGTGACCCGGCGCAACGCGGCATCCGCTGCGTCGCCGTTCGGGACATGCACGTCGGCCTCGGGTTGGGAAAACTGCATGAGGTCAACCCAGACAGCTCAGACGCAGTATGACGACGGCATTCGTGCGCCTCACGCGTTGTTGTCCGCAAAAAGTCGGGTCGGATACTCGCCGCGCTGCGCCATCTCGGCCAACAGCGCTTCCACCCGCGGCTTGTCCTCACGATAGGTCACGCCAAACCACTGCGCCGTCGTGCGTCGCACCGCCACCGCCGTGCGACCGGCGACAATCTCCGCCGCCACCGCTGCCGGCAGGTAAAACTCCGCCTTCGGCTCGCCCAGTCGCGCGCCGGCAAACGCCCGCCATTGCCGATCGAGCGCCGGCCAGAAGCTGGGTTGAAACAGCCAGCAGTTCATCGACACCGTTTCTTCGCCGGAAAACTTTCGCCCCGGCCCCACGTCGTCCGCCGCGATGCCGGTGTGCTCCACCACATCGGTCAATCGGCCGCGCCCATCGACCTGGCACACGCCGCGCGAAACCGCGCCCTGCTCGGACAAGGTATTGGCCAAGGTGTAGCCGACCATCGCGTGATCTGCATCCGGCGCCGCCGAAAACGCCGCGAGTTGCGCAAACGCATCGCGCCCCAAAAAGTCATCGGCGTTAATGACGGCAAACGGCACGTCGCCGACCACATCGCGCGCGCACCACACCGCGTGACCCGTGCCCCAGGGTTTTTCGCGCCCGACCGGCAACGTCGCGCCCGCCGGCAGCATGTCCAACGCTTGAAACGCGTAATCGACCGCGATGCGACCGGCATACTTGACGCCGATCTGGTCGCGGAAGGCGGCCTCGAAATCGCGTCGGATCACAAACACCACCCGATCAAAGCCCGCGCGGATCGCGTCAAACACCGCGTAATCGAGAATCGTCTCGCCGGCCGGACCGACCGGATCGAGTTGCTTGAGTCCGCCGTAGCGAGAACCCATGCCTGCAGCGAGAACGAGGAGTGTCGGGGATGCCATCGTCGCGGACTTCACACGGACGGACGCAGGCATTCCAACTCAAAATCACCCGACGCGCCGTCCGCGCGCCACTGTCAGCCGCAACAAGTCAGTGGAAAAACCGCGAAGGAACACGAAGCGCCACGAATGCATTTACACAAAGATCAAGCGTCGCCCGAAGCCCGTGTTTCCTTGGCGCGACTTCGTGTTCCTTGGTGGTTTAAACTACCCAAAAATCCGTCGGCTCAGTTGCCCATCATCTCGGCCAACAGCGGCTCCAGCAAGGTGAATCTGGTCCACGCAGGCGAGGGCA
>CBINJL010000564.1:0-2689 GCA_966250925.1 uncultured Opitutus sp.
CCCGACGACCACGATCCACATCATCAGCCCGAGCGGTCCGATGAGGAGGCGGCCAAGTGGTTTCAGTCGCTCCAGAATCGCATCGGGATCGCCCAGCGGGATGCGCAGAAACAAGAGGTTGAGCCACTGCTGACGCGCCATGCGCTGCTGCTCGCGCCGGCGGCGCTCGACCATCGACCACGTCTCCGGCGCGACGTCGGCCAGCAACAAATTGGTCCCGTGCAACTGCGTCAGCAGATCGATCACTTCGCGTTGTCCCGGCGCCTGTTCGGGCTCGCGTTCGATCGCCGACCGCCAGGCCGCATCGACCGTCTGCCGACGATCCAGCCGGGCAAGAAACGCCCACGCTTCGGGTCGCAACCGATAGTGACGATTGGCAAACGGATCCGACACCACATACCACGGCTGCCCCCGAAAGGTCTGCCGCCGCACCGCGCAATCCGGCCGCAGCGCCACGCGCAACTCGGCCACCAAGTGCCAGCGATCGCTCAACAATCCCGCGGCACCGGCCATTAGCGCAGTCCTCCGCCGATGATTTTAACGCAAAGTGCGCAAAGGCCGCGAGGGACGCAAAGTTTCAAAATCCATTCCTTGGCGTTCTTTGCGCTCTTCGCGGTCTTTGCGTTAAAACCCAACACGCTGACGGCTCTGTTTTCCTCCGTTTCCTCCTGTGAAAAATAATTCATCGGCGTGGCTTCGTTCGCTTCGTTGCCTTCTGTAAAAAATATCACCACCAGAGCTGCAGGTGCAGCCAGTCGCGCAGTCGGCGCGTGAAGATGTCCAGCAGACTGCGCTTCTCCGTAATGAGTTTTCCAATACCAGTCATGCCCGGACGCCAGCCCTCCGGCAGTTCGCCCTGCGGCGCCGCGCGCACCATGAATATGGCGCCTTCCGGCCGCACCACCGCCTCGGGTTCGACCCGCGTCACTACGGCCGCAAACACGACATCGGGACGACTGCGAAACGCGATTTCCACCCGCGTGCCGAGCGCGATCAACGGTGCGTCCGCCTCCGGCACCGCAAGCTCGTAGAACACGCCGTCGAGCTGAGCGAAACGCAGCAACGCATCGCCCTGTCGCACCGGCGCGCCGAGGCGTTCGCCGAGATCGCCGTCGTCGAGCACGTAGCCTGCGAACGGCGCCACCGAGGTCGCCTGGTCGATACGGCGACGCAGACGCTCCAATTGCGCGCGCACCTGGTCGCGTTGCGCTTCCGCCACCCGCATGGCGGCGAGGTCGCGCTTGGCCTCGGCCTGCTCGCGCTCGCGTTCGTGCCGACTCAGATCCGCCAGTTTCTCGGCTTCCTCCAACCGCAGCGCCGTCGCGTCGCGCGCAAACAACGGCTCACCCGGTTCCACAAAGTCGCCCGGCGCCACGCTCACGTTTTCCACAAACCCGTCGAACGGCGCGCTGAACACCCGCTGCCGTTCGGGCCGCAGCGAAAACTCCGCCTCCACCCGATACGGCACATGAATGATGACCAGCGCCGCAAGTCCCAGCGCCGTTGCGATCGCCGCGAGTTTGGGCCACGGATGGCGCAGATTGCAGTGACGACGCAACGCTTCCTCGGCGCCGCGTTTGAGTCGCCGCCCCCACCAACCGTGGCGCCGTTCCTTTTCCGCCAATACCGGCGCAAGCGCATCCAGCACCAGCGCGAAACCGGCGACTTCCAGCGGCGTGAAGGGTTGCGACTCGCGATGCCAGGTGACCGCGCCGACAATGACGCCGTCGCGCCGCAACGGCACCGTGCAGAGGTTCAGCCAGCCTTGCTCACGCGCGAGCGCACCGTGCTGCGCCACGATCTCGGCCGCCGGCGTCGCCTCGTCCTCCGTCGCCGGCACCGGCCAGATCAGGGTCGTGTCCTGTTCGATCGCTTCCTCCATCGCGGCCTCAACCGCGCCGACCGCCGCCATGTTGGCCTCGACCCGATTCATCTGACTCACCGCCGCGATCTTGATGTAGGGTTCGCGCCACCAGCCCAGCGCGACTCGATCCGCCGCGTGCCGGGCCGCGAGTTGGTTGCAGGTTTCGAGCGCCGCGGCGCCGAAGGTTTCCTGCGCGCGCACCAATACCGACAACTCCAGCGCGTGCGCCAGTTCATCCGCCTGCGTGCGGGTCGCCGCCAGTTCGCGCCGCCGTCGTCGCCGGCCCACCGCCGCGGCCCACAACACCGCCCGATCACACCAGGCCGCCTCGGGCTCCGTCGGCCAGACGGCCGCCGGCACTTCGCCCACAACGACCAATCTGTTTTCGTCGGAATCGTCCCACGGCAGACAGATGGCAAACGCGCCACCGCCCAGCTCGTGCACCGCCGTCTGTAGTGCCGGCCCGGCAAGCGCGGCCGCGATCAATCCTTCCGGGATATCGCGACGCTGTTCCCCCGCGCGCAACATCGTGCGCTGCGGCTGATCACCCGCCGCCGGGCGGATCACCAGCACACACGTCGCGCCCAATGCCGGCGCGGCCAGGCGCAGCCACTCGCGCCAGAATTGCGGCTCTTCGTTCGCGGCTTCCGGCCGAAGCCAATCCTCGGGTTGCAACGGTTTCAGGGCCACGTGGTCGGCGCCTCCTTCGCCAGACTCACCCAGCCGCGCAGACCCGGTTTGAACCGTCCCGCGGCATTGTCGATCCGCGCCCGCACCCGCATGAGTCCACTCGACGGATCGACCACCGGATCCACAAACACCACC
>CBINJL010000565.1:0-2680 GCA_966250925.1 uncultured Opitutus sp.
CATTCCGGACCTTCAGGAAGTCGGCGTGACGTTCCACCGCTACACCGCCGGATTCATGCACCACAAGGTGCTGCTGATCGACGACCGCTACTGCAGTATCGGCACGGCCAATTTCGACAATCGCTCCTTTCGCCTGAATTTTGAAATCACCATGGCGATCGAAAACGAAGCGTTCGCGCAGGAGGTGGCCGCGATGCTGGAAAAGGACTTCACGCAGACGCGCCCGGTCGCGCCCGGCGAATTCGCACAACGCAGCGCCTGGTTCCGCTTTTGGGCCCGCGCCGCCCGCCTCACCGCCCCGGTGCAATGAAGGCAACACATCCGAGCCTGAAAGCGTGGAGTTTTACAGCAGGAAACGAAGGAAACAAATATAACTAAGTTATTAATTATAATATCCTTAATGGATACTTTGTTTTCTTCGTTTCCTTCTGTAAAAAATAACTTCGAAGCTCTTGGTGCGACTCAGCCCGCCCCGCGTTGCGCGCGCAGGCGCCACGCCCGCGGGGATTCGCCGAACTCGCGTTTGAACGCCGCCGACAGGTGAAATGCCGACGCATAACCCAAGCGGTCCGCGATGCCATCCAACGTCAGTCGCCCCGTCCCGAGCAGCCGCCGCGCCTGCATCAGCCGCAATCGTGACAGATAACGATGCGGGGCGAGTCCGGTCACTCGCCGAAACTCGCGACGGAAATGGGTGTAGGAAACGCCCAACTGTTTCGCCAACGCTTCCGCACTCGGTGGCGTGCGCAAATCGGCCGCCAACCGTCGCTCGGCCTCCCGCACCCAGTCCGTGGCCGCACCCGCCGCCTCACCCGATGCGGTCCGTTCGAGCACCAGGGTGAGCGCCCGCAGGCCCAACGCACCGCGTTCCGGATCGTGCGACGAGGCCTGGTCCCCGGCGAGCCGGGCATGAATCTCACGCCACACCGCCGCCACCTCGTCCGCCCGCCCCGGCCGCACCACCCGCGCCTCGCGCCCGAGCACGCCGGCCTGCTCCAGTTGCACGATGACCGGGCCTTCCAATTCGATCCAGATTTCCTCCCAGCCGGTGTCCGCCCGCGGTCGATAGCGGTGCCACGCCTGCGGCGGCAGCAACAGCACATCACCCGGCTCCACCGCCGTCGCGCCGCCGTTTCGCGACTCGAATTCGCCCCGGCCTTGACGGACCAGCACCAATTGCAACGCGCCCAAAACCCGCCCGTCTTCCCAACGAAACACGTGATCCGTGGGGTGGCCGGCCGCCGGCGGATAGCTCGCGCCCGGCGCCACCGTTTGGCGGCCGCCGCCCGTCACCGCCACGCCCCAGGCCTGCGTCAGCGGTGAGGACGGCAGGTAACGGGCATAGTCGGCAGGCGCGGTCATTTTTTGTATGTTTTTGGTCAATCCGCGCATTCCCCACAACGCCATTGTGCGCTAAAGTCTGCGTTCCCCTTCGAATCCTACGATTCCCTCAACCCGCCCCTTTTGCCCATGGCCTCCTACAAATTCGTCAACTTCGGCTGGGACGATGCCCACGCCGCGTCCCTCGATCCTGTCGCGCGTCTCGTTTACCGCTCCAATCTCCTCGGCAGCGACCAGCGCATCACCAATACCGGCGGCGGCAACACGTCGTCGAAGATCGTCGAGACCGATCCGCTCTCCGGCGAATCCGTCGAAGTGCTCTGGGTCAAGGGCTCGGGCGGCGACCTGCGCACCAGCAAGCGCGAAAACTTTTCCTCCCTCTATCAGGATAAGCTGATCGCGTTGCAGAAAGTCTACGCGGCCAAAGCCGAAAAGGGTCTGAAGACGCCGGCCGAGGACAAGATGGTCGGCATGTATACGCACACGACCTTCAACCTGAATCCGCGAGCGTCCTCGATCGACACGCCGCTGCACAGTTTCCTCCCGGGCAAGCATGTCGACCACATGCACCCCAACGCCATCATCGCCATCGCCGCGTCGAAAAACTGCGAGGCGCTCACCAAGGAAATCTTCGGCGGCGACATGGCCTACGTGCCGTGGATGCGCCCCGGTTTCGAACTCGGTCTGGCCATGCAGGAAATCTCGCAGGCCCGCCCCGACGTGAAGGCCATCATGATGGGCCAGCACGGTTTCATTTCCTGGGACGACGACGAAAAGGTCTGCTACACCCGCACGCTCGACCTGATTGAAAAGGCGGCCGCGTTCATCGACGCCAAATATCAGGCCAAGGGCGGCGACACCGCGGCGTTCGGCGGCGCGAAGTTCCAAACCCTGCCGGAAGATCAGCGCCAGAGCACCCTCGCCGCCATCCTGCCGTGGCTGCGCGGCCAGGTTTCGCAACAGAAGCGTTTCATCGGCACGGTGCAGGACGACGAAAAGATCCTGCGCTTCGTCAACTCCGCCGACGCGCCGCGTCTGGCCGAGCTCGGCACTTCCTGCCCCGATCACTTCCTGCGCACCAAGATCAAGCCACTCTACGTCGACTGGAATCCGTTGACCGAAGACGTTGCCGCGCTGAAGGCCAAACTCGCCGCCGGCCTCGACCAGTATCGCCAGGACTACGCCGCCTACTACGCCGCCTGCAAACACGCCAACTCGCCGGCCATGCGCGATCCGAATCCGACCGTGGTGCTCATCCCCGGCATCGGCATGATCGCGTGGGGCAAGGACAAGTCAGAGTCGCGCGTCACGGCCGAGTTCTACAACTGCGCCGTCGAAG
>CBINJL010000566.1:0-2672 GCA_966250925.1 uncultured Opitutus sp.
CGCGAGAACCGGGCGACCACTCCACCGCACCGGGGTCGACGACCCCGGCTACAACACTCCCGCCCACGCACTGTAGCCGGCCTCGGTGAGGCCGGTGCGGTGCCCCTGCGGTCCGTATCAGGGAACCTGATACACTTCGATCAGCCCGATGCCGGTGCCGCCGTCGGCGCCGGCCAGTTCCACGGTGTAGGAGCCCGGCTCCAAGTCGACCAGCAGGACGGCATCACCGGCCCCCGGCACGAGCGGAAATCCCCCCACCGCTGCCGTCGTTTCCGCGATCCGTCCGGCGTTTTCGGCCGCCGACCAGTCGATGTTGCGTTTCAGGTAACGCGATCCACCGCCCGGCAGTCCTTCATAAAGCCGCAACACCGGATCGACCAACGCGCCGCCCACGCCGAAGCCGGTCAAGGCGGGGCCGATACCCCGCACCAACACGCGTTGCGGCACGTTGCCGGTGATGACAAATCCGGCCACGAGGTTGTTTGTGCCAGTGCCCACCATACCGCGGGTGGAGATGTTGATCATCTGCACCGGAGCTCCCGTGGCCGCGTCGTAGACCTCCACGATCGCCACGCCCGTCGTGTCGCCGACACCCGAAACTTCGACAGTGTAGCCGCCTGGTGAAAGGGTGGCCCGTAGCGCCGCCGACGCGGTGTCCGAGCCCAAATCGAACGCTCCCAGCTCCGCGAAATCCGTCGCCAACACAGGTTCCCAGTTGTCGTTCGTGAGCATCGGAGTGGAAGCTCCGGAAGCGTAAAGCGCAATATGAGGATCAGCCAGCACGCCCGGCACGCCGAACTCGCCCAAGCGTGGGCCGATCGCACGGATCACGAGATCCTTCGCCACCGCGCCTTCGAGCACAAACCCCGCCACCATGCGCCCCAATCCCGTCTCCACCCGGCCGCGGGTGGAGATGTTGGCCAACCGTTCCGTGCGCGTCGCGCCGGGCGAACGCACCCCCACGCGCGCACGGCGCGATTCCACCGCTTCGGCGCCGCGAGTCGCCACCGCGTAGTAACGTCCTTCGTCGGCCGCCGCGACCGACGCCAGTGTCAACTTGGCACCGGTGCCAAGTTGCCCGCCTCCTTCCTTGAACCACGTCACGGTCGGCGCCGGTGTGCCGATCGCTTCGGCGTGCAACGTCACCGTTTCCCCAGGTGCCGCGGTGACGCCGAGCGGTTGAGTGATAAACGAAATCTCCGCCGGCGACGGAGCGACCACCGCCACGTCATGCACCGCCTCCGTCTCTCGACCGAGCGTGAACGTGCCCAACACCGTGCCGTCGGCGGCATCTTCGATCACATATTCGCCGAGAAATCCGCGGCCCTCGATGCGACCATCAGGACCCGTGCGGTTGCGATCATCCGTTCGCCACGCGCCGAGCACGAGTTCGCGATAGGCAGTGCCGACAGCGCGCTCATTCCAAGCCGAATCGAAGAGTGCTGATTCCGCCCGCCAGTGTGCGTCGGCCCAAAAGCCCCACAATTGGATGCCAGTCATCTGCGGGTGGCTGAAGGCGATGGTGAAAAAGTCGCGCAGGTAGTCGGCCTGCAGTTGTTCGTCATCGCCGCCGATGTCGAACTCGGTGATGCGAAAGTCGAGATCGGGAAACGCTGTCGCGTAACGTTGCAGGATTTCCCAGACTTTCGGAATGCCGGTCGGCGTGCCGGAGAAGTGGCCTTGGAAGCCGATGCCGGTGAGCGGACCGCCTTCATCGAGGATGCGGCGGATCGTCGCTTCGTAGGCGTTCTGCTTGGCGGTATTGAGACCACCACCGCTGAGAATGCCGTAGTCGTTGACGTAGAGTCCGACGCCCGGCGCATGTTCGTGGGCCGCCTTGAACCAATCGGCCATGCGTTCGTAGCCATAGGTCGCCATCAGCTCAAAATTGTCGTAGGGCTCGTTCATCACGTCCCAGTCGACAAACTGACCGCGGGTCGCGACCAGCACCTCCTCGATGTGATCGAGCACGCGTTGCGGCACGGTCGCATCGGAGGCCTCCACCAGCGGACCGATCCAGTTGGGCAGGTTGCGCAACGACGGCCAGACCAGCACGTGCCCGCGCATGCGCAGGCCGTTCGCATTGGCCCAGTCGAGCGCGGCCAACGTCTGCGGACGGTTGAAACTGTCGCCCCATTCGCCATCCCATGGCGGCCACTTGGTGTCATTTTCCAACGTGCCGGCACTGAACAGTTCCAGCGCCTTTTCGCGATAGGTCGCATTGGCGGCACCGGCCTGATCCATGATGCGCGACGCCACCAGGGCGGAACCAAACTCGAACGCATGTTTCACCAGCCGCACGCGCAACTCGCGATCGGCCACCGGCACGCCCTCGGCGTTGACCGCGCGCACCACGTATCGGTTCTTTCGATACTGATCGATGCGCACCGCGGCGTCGCGTCGCCAGGCCGCGCCGGACTCGCGGCCGACATAGTTGAAACTCGTGCGAGGCATTTCATCGAGGCCGCGTGACGTGCCATACCAGAACGCCTCCACACCACCCATTTCCAACACCTGTGGCCGTCCGGTGGCGCCGAAGCCGAACTTCACGCCCAATTGCCCGGAGGCATGCGAACCATTGACGACAAAAGGAATAAAGAACTCCTGCCAGGCCGAGTTGGCGTTGACCTGATACGTGATCGATCGGGCGTAGTCGGGGCCGGGCCCTTCGA
>CBINJL010000567.1:0-2651 GCA_966250925.1 uncultured Opitutus sp.
GCATTTCTTGGCCCGGGCTTGTTTGTCGAGAAGTTTGAAGACGCTCTCCAGGCGGGTGACGTGTTTCTCGGTTTCCTTGCAATGCTTCTCGAAGGCGCGGCGCAGTTCGGCTGACGCGGCTGCGTCCGCCATTTTCGGCAGCGCTTTCAGGATGTGTTTCTCCGCATAGTAAATGTCGGCGACTTGATCTTCGAACAGTTTGCGGAGGGCGGTTTTCTGCTGCGTGCTCATGATGGAATAATTTTGGTTAAGGCGGTTGCATGTCCCGATGGAGTCATCGGGTTTTCCGTCTTTTCAGCGCGGCGGATACCAAATTTTGGACCATATCTTAATTAGCTGATAAACAGCTGATAATGAGAACTGACTAGTGGCTGCGAGGACGCTTGGCGGGCGTTCTGCAACCCCGAGACCTCTGCGGTTGTTGCGGAATGCGATACCATTGAGTCCGCCGTTCCGGGGCGCATTTTCCCGACGGAGCCGGAACTTCGCGCGAGGGTAGAATTGAGATTGAACTCGGTTCTAAATCCGGGGGGCATGGACAGTATGAGGCGACTATATGACTGGCTGAAAATTTGTCTGGTGGCGGGCGTAGCGGGGGTCGCGGTTCAGGCGGCAGAGGTGGAAGTCAGGGCATTGGGGGACGGTCTTTGGCTGCATCGATCATGGCGGACCGTGGCGCCGTGGGGGAAGGTGGGGTCCAACGGCCTGATCGTGCGTGAAGGCGATCACGTTGTTGTGGTCGACACGGCGTGGGGTGCGGAGGCGTCGCGCGAATTGCTGGCGTGGATCGACCGGGAACTTGAGCTGCCGGTCGAGCGGTTGATCGTGACGCATTTCCACTCGGACCGGTTTGGCGGCTGGGAGGTGTTTGCCGCGCGCGGCACCCGCATTGTGGCGTCGGCGCGCACCTTGGCCCTGGCCGATGTCGCGCCGACCGAGGCGTTCGATGTGTTTACGCTCAAGCCGGGCGAGCGGACGACGGTCGGGACGTTGGAAGTGTTTTATCCTGGTCCCGCGCACACCGAAGACAACGTCGTGGTCTGGCTGCCGGAGGCAAAGTGGCTGGCCGGCGGCTGTGCGGTGCGCTCGGCCGACAGCGGTGGCCTGGGCAACGTGGCGGATGCGAATGTGGCTGAATGGGCCGCGTCGATGCGTCGAATCGTGCAGGCGTATCCGAATGTTGACTACGTGATGCCGGGGCACGGCGAACCGGGCGAAGACGGTCTGCTGCGGCATACAATCAGCCTGGCCGAGGCGGCGGCCGGATCGGAAAATCCCTGAGGCTCAGCCGGACGTAATTCAGGTTTCCGCTGCAGGCGGTGGGCGGGATGAATCAGGCGCCGAAGGCCGTTCCTTCAGGGCGTGGATCTCCGCCTGCATCGCTTCGAGCCGCTCGAACATCAAACGTTGGGCTTCACGCGAGGCGGGCTCATCCTTCTTGTCGCCGAGAAAGATGCTGGCGGCGACACCGCTGAGGGTGCCGAACATGCCGATGCCGGCCACCATCAGGAATGTGGCGATGATTCGTCCTGCGGTGGTGATGGGGTATTTGTCGCCGTAGCCCACGGTCGTGGTGGTGGTGACGCTCCACCACAAGGCGTCGTTGGCGGTTTGGATGTTGGCGCCGGGCTCGTTCAACTCCGCGATCAGCACTCCGATCGAACCGAACGAGAGAAACAGAAAGGTGAAGACGAGCACTCCGGTCAGACCCGCGCTCGTTTTGCTCGACCAAAGGATGTGGTAGAGGCGACGAAAGGAACGGATCGCGATCAGCAGGCGGATAACGCGCACCACGCGCAAAATGCGAAACGCTTCGATGGCCGGCACCGCGGCGAGCAGGTCGAACCAACCCCACTTCATGAACCGCCATTTCGAGTCGGCCCGGCAGAAGCGGATGACAAAATCGAGCAGCAGCAGCGCGCAGATCGTGGTGTCTATGTAGAACACCAGCCGTTGAATTTCCTCCGGAACGGGGAGCAGCAGTTCAGCGCCCAGACCGGCAAGCAACACCAGGGAGAGGACGAGAATGCCAAATTGAAACGGACCCAAATCCTCGGGGTTTTCGCTCGGGGGAAGCACCTGCATGGACCCGCAGGATGTCGGGCCTGAATGGATTTTACAGTCGGAAACGCCGCCAATCGCGCGGCGCGCAATTCACCGCGGCTCAGCCCACGCGTTGCAACACCCAGCCGGTGTAGGCGCCGTAGGCGATGACAAGCCCGAGGCCTTCGAGGCGGTTGATGCGACCACCGGTGCGGATCAGCGGCAGGATTGCCACACTGATGACGAGCAACACCAGCAGGTCGGCCATCTGCAGTTGGGCCGAGGTGGCGCCGGCAGCGAGTCCGGCCGCGCCAAGAATGCCGAGAAGATTGAAAATGCAGGAGCCGACGAGATTGCCGACCGCCACGTCGTTTTCGCCCTTGATCACCGCGACGAGCGAGATGGCGAGTTCCGGCATGCTGGTGCCGATCGCCACCACGGTGAGGCCGATGACGGTTTCGCTCCAACCCCAGTTGCGGGCGAGGGTGACGGCCGCATCGACAAACACATCCGAACCGTAAAGCAACAGTCCGAGCCCGCCGATGGCGTAGAACAGCGCCCGCGACAGCGCCATGGGATGCGGGATGTCGGCGCTGAGTGATTGATCC
>CBINJL010000568.1:0-2651 GCA_966250925.1 uncultured Opitutus sp.
TTTTCCATACGCGCGAAGGCCTCGACCACCTTGGCGCCGGCCGCGATGGATTTGGCGTCGTAGCGGATGATGCTGGTGCGGCGGAGGAAGTCGGCGACGCGCAGACCGCTGAAGAATCGTCCGGCCCGGCCGGTCGGAAGCACATGGCTGGGACCGGCGGTGAAATCGCCCAACGCGGTCGGCGTGTCATTGCCGATCATGATCGCGCCGGCCGTGGTGATTTCGCGCACGAGACGTTTGGCGGCGGCGGGTTTGACCAGCAGTTCGAGATGCTCGGGGGCGACGTAGTTGGCGATCTCGGCGGCGGCGGTGAAGTCTTTGACCTCAACGGCAAGAAAACCGGCGTCGAGCACCCGGGCGGTTTTTTCATTGCGGCCGAGCGACGGCAGCTGTGCGTCGACTTCGGCGAGAATCGCAGCGATGACGGCGCGGGTTGTGCCGACGAGATAGATCTTTTCCCGTCCGGAACCGTGCTCAGCCTGCGCAAGCAAATCAGCCGCGGCGAAACGGGCGTTGGCGGTTTCGTCGGCGATCACCATCACTTCGCTCGGGCCGGGCAGACTGTCGACGCCCACCGTGCCAAAAACCTGACGCTTCGCTTCGCAGGTATAGGCGTTGCCCGGACCAAACACCTTGTCCACCGCAGGAATCGTCTTCGTGCCGAAAGCCATCGCGCCGATCGCCTGCACGCCGCCGATGCGATACACTTCGGTGATGCCGATGAGGTGCAGCGCCGCGAGCAAACCGTCAGCGACCTCGCCCTTGGCGTTGGACGGCGTGAAGACCGCAATCTCCGGACAACCGGCGATCTTCGCCAAGGTGGCGGTCATGAGCACGGTCGAAACCAGCGGCACCTGTCCACCGGGCACATAGAGACCAACGCGTCGGATCGCATGATAACGCTCCCCCACTTCCGCGCCGTGCGCATTACGCCCGGTCCAATCCTGCGGGAGTCCCTGACGGTTGAACGTCTGCACGTTCTTAAGTGCTGCCTTCATGGCACGCATTTCGGCCGCGGGCAGACGCTTGGCGGCGGCGGCCAAGGCGGCCGGACGCACGCGAAACGCAGATGGCTTCAGGGCGGCGCCATCGAATTTGCGGGCATAGTCCGCCACGGCGGCGTCGCCGCGTTCGCGCACATCGGCCAGAATGGCAGCAACACTGGCGGTGATCTCAGGCGGCACGGCCGACTCGCGGCAAAACTCAGCGAGGGCGTGACGGGCGGACTTGGAGGAATAATTCAGCAGGCGCACGGACAATGAGATAAACGGTCATGCCCTACCGATCGCAACCGGGTCCGGCCAGCCGGAAGTGAATCGGCGCAGCTGTTGAAACAAAAAAGGCGACCGGGCCGGAGCATCGATCGCCTTTTTCCGCAAAGTAAGTGTCCGGGAATCAGTTCGAGGCAACCGACGGCACGCGGAAGTATTCGCCGGAGAAAGTTTCGTTGATGGTCACCTTCTCGAAAACCACCCGCACGGTGGTGGTGCCGCCATCGGGTCGGGCCGAAATGGTCTCGACCTGACCGGGAAAGCGCACGCCAGCGACGACGTTTTCGCCCGTTTCACGAATCTCGGCGCCGCTGTCAGTGCGGCTGACCACGAGCTGGCCGGTCGCGGGATCGAAGAAACGATGAAAGACGATGCCGTAGCCATGGTCGAAGGAAAGGTGACGCAGCGTCTTGCCGTCGATCTCGGCGTTGCCCAGATCGGTGACCGTGCCGCCCTGGGATTCCAGGCCGCGGAAGAAGGAAAGGTTTTCCCAGGTGTTGGCCCGCAGGCGACGGATCTGCTCCGTATCCAACAACGTCATACGCCACTGCGCGGCGTTGTCCGGATTTTCGATGCGTTGCCAGGCTTCGTAGTCGTCGAGCGCGGTGACTTCGATGCGGCCGGGGGCCTCGATGGAGATGCGCTGGAAATACGGTTTGGCAAAAACGATTTCGATGGTGGCGGTCTCTTCCTGCGTCTCGCCTTCGGCGGGCACGATCGTCGACGTGACCGTGCCGGTGTATTTCACCGAGCGCACGGCGTTGAGCGCCGCATCGCCGCCGAGAAACTCCCGCGCCTTGGCGATGATCGCATCGGGGGCGGCAGCGGCCGGCAGCGCAAGGACCAGAAGAGGAAGCAGAATGCGGAACAGGGTATTCATGAGAGAGTTGAAGACGATCGGTCTGGAAACAAAAGGCGAAGTAAAACCGCGGCAAAGACAACCATCCGGATGCAAGGGACTCACTCCCACTCAATGGTCGCGGGCGGCTTCGAACTGATGTCGAGCACCACGCGCGAGACATCGCGGACTTCGTTGGTAATGCGATTGGAAATACGCTGCAGCAGGTCGTAAGGCAGTCGGGTCCAGTCGGCGGTCATGGCATCAATGCTTTCGACCACCCTGACCGCGATGACCCAGGAATAGTTCCGCTCGTCGCCGATCACCCCGACGGACTTGACCGGGAGGAAAACACAGAACGACTGCCAGACTTTCCAATACCACTCGGTCGACTTCATCTCTTCCATGAGGATGGCGTCGGCCTCCTTGAGCACTTCGAGTTTGTCCTTGGTGATCTCGCCCAGGACCCGCACGCCAAGACCCGGTCCGGGGAACGGCTGGCGCCAGACCACTTCGCGCGGCAGACCGAGGGCGGCGCCGAC
>CBINJL010000569.1:0-2648 GCA_966250925.1 uncultured Opitutus sp.
CGGGCCGGCTCGGCCTTCACCGTGCCGACCGCGTCCACCACCATCTCCACCGATAAGCCCACGGTGGAGCAGGACTACGAGTCCTACTCGGCGTTCCTCAATCAACGCGTTGGTCGCAACCTTCATTTCGAGGCCGGCATCAATGTCGCTTCCGAAGACCGCGAGACGAATTATCTCAACGGGCGCGATCTCGATCACGCCTACATCGACGTCAATCAGACGCTGCCCGACGGCTCGCCGAATCCGATGTTCCTCGAGCCGTTCGGCCAGGGGCAGCGTTCGCGCGGCTTCTTCGGCACCGACTACGTGAGCGGCCGCGTGGCGGGCGTCTACGTGATTCCGGAAAACCGCCTCGGCCAGTTCACGGTCAACGTGATGGGCGGCTTCTCCAACACCGACTTCTACAAACGCATCGAGAGTTATCGTCTGCTCGCCACCGATGATCCGCGCGAATGGGCCAACCAGGAATCGGTCTGGTATCGCTACTACTGGAACGGCACCGATCAGTCCGTGCCGGAAATCAACGAAGCGATCGTCGACGGCGTTTCGATTCCGGTGGGCTGGGTCGGCGACGGCGCGCGTCCGCAGGACATTTCGACCGTGGCCACCGATTTCTCCTATCTCCAGACCGCGCTCAACGCCCGTCTCTTCGACGGCAAGGTCAATCTCGTGCTCGCGGTGCGTCACGACGACCTGTCGATCTCGCAGAAATACAACCGCGACTACGCCGACTATCCGGAAAACTGGGACGGCCGCACCGTGTATTATCGTGAAGATGCTCCGGACAATTTCTTCGATTTGTCGGACGCCGAAAAGGCGCGCTACAGCCCGCCCGATTTCGACCTGAAGGAGACCACCTATTCGACCGGCGGGGTGTGGCACATGACCGACCGCTTCAGCCTCTTCGCCAACTTTGCCTCCGGCTTCAATCCGCCGGTGAGCGAGACCAAGCTGCGTCTCGACGGCTCCATCATGCCCACCCCGGTTTCGGATGGCTGGGACGCCGGTGTGCGGGTTTCCCTGCTCGACGACAAGCTGCAGGCCAGCCTTTCCCGCTACGAGGCGAAGGAGACGGCGCAGACCTTCAACATCTCGTTTGCCAATCACCTCATCACCCTCGCGCAGGCCAATGTGGTCGGCGATCTGTCGCCGGAAGGCATGAACGCCCGCGGCTTCCCGCCGGTGCCGACCCAGCCTTTCGACAAGCGCGACCTGAGCTCGGAAGGTTACGAGTTTGAAGTCGTGGCCAATCTGACCCGCAACTGGCGCCTGTCGGCCAACGCGGCCTTTGCCGACGCCACCTCGATCAACGCCTACAGCGACACACTCGCGTTCCTCGACGAGTGGGGCGACACCATCCCGCAGATCGTCACCGACGCCGGCGGCATGTTCGACGCCTCCACGGGCCGGGCCGAAGTCGATCCCAGCATCCCCGAGGAGCAACGGCCCGATTCCGACGCCGTGGTCGGTGCCTACAATGCACTCTATTTCAACTTCCTGCCCAACATCGCCACCGAGTCGGGCCGGAGCCAGAAGCTGCTCGGTCTCACCGAGGTGACCGCCAACATCTTCACCGACTACAAGTTCACCCAGGGTTTCCTCAAGGGCTTCAAGATCGGCGGCGGTTTCAACTATCGCGGTGAAAAGGTCGTGGGCTATCGCGGTCTCGACACCATTCAGGACCCGAATCTGCCGGGCGACCCGCGTGCCGTTGCGGCGATCGACGATCCGTCAGTCGACGAATACACGCCGGTTTACGGTGATCCCTACTGGCTCGCCACGCTGACGTTGTCCTATCAGATGCAGCTCAGCGACAGCCGCGATCTGCGCTTCCAGCTCAAGATCTCCAACCTCTTCGACGAGGATCAGGTGATCTACGGCACGCGCACGCACCAGATGGCGCCCGATGGCGACTTCGTTAACACCGCCGCGCGCGTCGCCACGCCGACCCGCTTCCGCTGGCAGGAACCGCGCAGCTTCCTCTTCACCACTACGCTCAGTTTCTGATTCGATTCGATACGGTTGGTTACACCGCCGCCCGCAGCGCTTATGCTGTCGGGCGGCGTTTTTTTTCGGCGTCTCCCGGCGCCCCGTTTCCTCTTCAATAGAACCTCACAACCCAGTTTTCTTATGCTTTTCCGACCAACCAACATTGGCCTGCGACTCTGTTTACTGCTGGCGACGGCGGTCACTCCCGTGTTCGCGACTGACACAGCGTCGTCGTGGCAGCGGGCGGAGGAAATCGTGGCCTCCATCCAGACTCCGGAGATTCCGGATCGCGCGTATCCGATCACCAACTACGACGCGTTGCCCGATGGCGAAACCGACTGCCGTCCGGCGATCATCGCCGCCATTGCCGAGGCCTCGGCCGCCGGTGGCGGTCGCGTGGAAATCCCGGCCGGCCGTTGGTTCGTGAAGGGGCCGATCCATCTGCGCAGTCACCTTGAGTTGCACCTCGCCGACGGCGCCGAGCTGATCTTCAGCGACGATCCCGAGGATTACCTGCCGGCGGTGCTGACGCGATGGGAAGGCAGTCTGTGTTTCAATTACTCGCCGCTGATCTACGCCCAGCACGCGACCGATGTGGCCGTCACCGGAAAAGGCGTGCTCAATGGCAATGCCGCCGCCGGATTTGGCACCTGGCGACC
>CBINJL010000570.1:0-2648 GCA_966250925.1 uncultured Opitutus sp.
CGCCGATCTCCATCCCCAGCTCGGAGTTCAGTGCGACCAACGAGGTGTGTGCTTCGTTGCGTTCCAGCATCCAGACCACGTCGCGTTCGGCATCAAACGCCAGGTCGTCGGATTCCCGCGTCTCCATCAGCCAGTCATGGATTGCCGGATCGATGAACGCCGCCGTGGTGGCGCTGACTCCAAGCAACATGCGGTCGAATCCGCGCAGAATTTCCTGGCGCAAATGCATCACCAGCCCGAAGCCCGTCAGGGCCGTCACCAGCATCAGCGCTGGCAACAACGCCAGTTGCAACCAGGTGCGGATTTTGAACGCGCGCCGTTTCATGCTCCGGCCTCCCGCAGTTTCCATTGCAACAGATCCAGGCCCACGCGCGGCTGCGTGCGCACGCACGTTCGCAGCGCCGATGCCGACAGCCACACGATGTGCGCCGGTGACTCCACCATGACATCGTGACGATAAACCGTCGCCTCGCCCACGCCTTCGCGACCGATCACGAGCGGAGCGTCGGGCTGCGCTTCATAACTGCGTCCGTTCCACCTGACGCGCCCGCGATCAACCACGCCCACGCGATCCGCCGGTTCGCCACCACGCATCACGGTCTCACCGGCCGCGTGGTCGCGCTCAGCCAATCCCTCGACGATCTGACTCAGCGCGCGCACTCCCCCTTCGGCAAAAAACGGATTGCGGGTGAGGCGCACGATGCGTTCGACCGGCGTGCGGGCGTTGTCCTGCGCATCGATCCGGCGCTGCAAGAGCGTCCGGGCCGTCGTGCGCACCATCGGATGGGCGTTGCGCCGCATGCCCGCCAGGCCGCGATCCGCCGTGGCCTCGGGCGTGTTCTCCGCCTGCACCAGCAACGCCGCCGAGGCCTCGAACGGGAACACCGACTGCCCGGCCGCCTCGACCACATCCTCGGGCGTGAGGTCGTTCACCAGTCCGAGTTTCCGCCCCAGCGCCACCACCGCCGCGTCGTCGCGACCATCGAGAAAGGGCTGAAAACGTCGATACAGTTTCCGACCGCAGGCCTGCTCGATGCTCTCCAGGGCGAAGCCGCGCTCCTTACCGCTTTGCGAATCCAACGCGGCGACGATCGACTCGAAGCCCGGCAGTCGCCCGGCCACGTTCAGCAATTCAAAAGCCAGTTCCAGAGTGAGATTCGGCAAGTCCTGCAACACCAGCGTCAGCGCCGCATGTCCCGGTCCCGGTCGCGTCTGTGCATTCATGGTGTGGCGCCAGGCGGTGAGCAGAAACAGGCGGTCAACCAAGCCGTCCAACAGGTCCGGCAGCATTTCCTCCAGATGCGGATACGAGATGCGCCCCAATGCCCGCGCCGCCACCGAACGCGCCGCCAGCGGGAAACGCGGGCTGCGCAGGACCTTGACCACGGCGGGAATCGCCCGGGCGCCAAAACCGACCACAAATTGTTCCAGCCGCCGGCGCTCGGCCGGAGCGATTGCCACCGCCCGTTCCAGAATGGGCAGGATGACGGTGGCGTCGCCGATGCGCTCCAGCGTATCCACAATCACCCTACGCTCGGCCGTGCTTGCGCCCTTCGCCCAATGCGCCAGCAGTTCCGGCTGCAGCACCGCCGCCTCGGGCCCGGCCAACCGATGCAGGCTGTGCAATGCCGCCAAACGCGTTTCCGGATCGGCGGAGGCCAGGCCGGAACGCAGCCGGGTGAGAAAACGCAGGTCGCCCCAGTTGCCCACTGTTTCCCAAATCGCCCGCGCCCCGGTGCCGCCGGTGGCGAGTTCGCGCTCCGCCCAGGCCACCGCCTCGCTGCGCTCGGCATCGGTGCCGTTGCGCCACAATACCATGTGCCCGGCCGCCTGCAGCGGCGGCGATGACGCCCGACACCAATCGCGCCCCTGTTCGACGGTGAACACGCCCCGCTCCGCCGCATCGATGCGCACGGCATAGGGCAGATCGTCAGCCCGGCGCTTCAGCCAGGCGAGCAACGGATCGCTCGTCGCCGGGTCCGATTCACGCAGGCGCCGCCGCAGCAATTCCTCCAAGGCCGGACTCTCCGGCACCGGCCCGTCCGCCAGTTCCTGCAGCATCGACGCCGACGCCGCGGCCGGTTCGCGTTCCAACCAGTAACCATACAGCGGGAGCCGCGCGTCGAGCGGCCGACTCGCATCGCCCGCCACCTCCGGCAATCGCGCCCAGTCCGTCGGTCGCGCCCAGTCCGTAAATGCCTGCCGCGCGCGACCAAAATCCAGCCAACCGCGCCGCACGTTGTCCGCCATTGCCCCCACGTAATCATGCCGCAGCACGAGCGCGAGGCCCAGACAGCCGGCCGCCAGCACGAAACCGACCAGCGACAAGCCGCCATCGGAAAAGACGAACTGCGCCCAAAGCAGAAACACTCCCGCCGTCGCAGTGGCAAATGGCTCGCAGATGCCTTCGATCGCCGTGCGGGTTTCCTTCTTCCCGGCCTCGGGCAATCCGTTGAACAACAGGTTCAGGTTGTTGTAGTCGATCGAGACCATGATGCCTTGGTAGGCCACGAAGCCGACCACCGCGGCGAGCATACCGTCATCGAGCAACAACAGACTGAAGGCGGCCAGATACACGATCGGCTGGACCAGCGTGAGATTGCGCACACCGTGCCGCCGCACCAGCCCTTGAAACACCAGCAGGGTCA
>CBINJL010000571.1:0-2642 GCA_966250925.1 uncultured Opitutus sp.
CCGAGCATGATGCCGGTCTTGGTCGTGAAGCCGCGGGATTTGGCGTGGCGCAGCACGGAACGCGAGCGGTCGTAACGGGCCTGCACGCGCACGGGCTTTTGCAGGCGTTCGACGGTTTCGACGTTGTGGTTGTAAATGTCGGGCTTGGCGTCGAGCACGGTGTCGACCTGATCCATGCGGCCCTTGAAGTCGGGCACAAGCACCTCGATGGCCGTATCCGGATTGCGGTGACGCACGGCGCGGATGGTCGCCGCCCAGATGCCGGCGCCGCCATCGGCGAGTTCATCGCGGGCGACGGACGTGATGACGCAGTGCTTGAGATTCATCTTGGCCACGGCGTCGGCGACACGGGCCGGTTCGGCGATGTCGTATTCGGTCGGCCGGCCGGTTTGGATCGCACAGAAATTGCAGGAGCGGGTGCAGATGTTGCCCAGAATCATGACCGTGGCCGTGCCGCGCGACCAGCATTCGCCGAGGTTGGGGCATTGCGCGCTTTGACAGACGGTGTGCAGCTTGTGTTCGTCCACGAGCTTGCGCACGGCCGAGTAGCCGGGGCCGGAGGGCAGTTTGGCGCGGAGCCAGGTGGGTTTACGCGTGGTGTCGGTCAGATCCATGAGATGGAAGGAACCACGAATGGATACGAATGACCGCGAATCACAAGGTTGCAGTCCCGACTCATGGAATCATCAGGAGCGGTGTTCGCGTATATGATTTTCTATTGGCGAGTTATGAACTCGGGCCAGAGGGCGTTGAATTCCGTCGCCAGCACGTTGCGGACTTCGTCCATGGCGGGTGGGGCGGGCAGCTCGGCCGCGAGCGAGGTGACAGTGCCGTCGTCGCTGGCGATGCCGCAGGGGACGATGCCGGAAAAATGGGCGAGGTCCGGGGCGACGTTGAGGGCGAAGCCGTGATAGGCCACCCAGCGGCGCACCGCCACGCCGATGGCGGCGATCTTGCGGGAGCCGACCCAGATGCCGGTGAGACCGTCGCGCCGGGTCGCGGCCAATCCGAGCGCGCCGACGGCGCGAATCATCACTTCCTCCAGAAAACGCAGGTAGGCGTGGAGATCCTTCACCGCCGCAAGATCGACGATGGGATAACCGACGACCTGGCCCGGTCCGTGGTAGGTGATGTCGCCACCGCGATTGGTTTCGGCCACAGTGATGCCCTGGCGGGCGAGTTCTTCCGGTTGCCACAACAGGTGGGCGGCGGCGCCGTGACGCAGACCGACAGTGTAAACCGGATCGTGCTCGGTGAAGACGAGGGTGTCGGGGATGAGTTCGGCGATACGATCCGCCACCAGGGCGCGTTGGCGCGCGATCGCATCGGCGTAGGCGGTGCGACCCCAGTCGATGATCGTCACGGCGGGCGTTACGGTGGGCACAGCGTCGAGGCTGCGCGTTCCGTCGGCGGGCGCAACTCCGCGGTGTATTGCGACGCTGGGGCCGGCAGGTGAAACGTCACCGTGGTGCCGGCGCCGGGAGCGCTGGCGTAGGTGAGTTCGCCGCCGTTGAGCCGGGCGAAACTGCGACACAACACGAGCCCGAAGCCGGTGCCTTTTTCGCGGGCGGTGCCGTCGCGACTGCGCACGCTGTCGGCTTCACGGCGCAGGCGATCGAGTTGCGCGGCGTCCATGCCGATGCCGTCGTCCTGCACGATGAGCGCGATCCGATCACTCGTCGCGCGGGCGCGCAACGTGACGTGGCCCCCGGCGGTGGTGTATTTGATCGCGTTGGCGAGGAGGTTGCGGATGACGGTCTGCACCATGTTGGCATCGACCCGCACGGTGAGGTTGGGCGGCACGGTGTTGTCGAGCATGATGCCCTTTTGTCGGGCCACCGGCAGCAGTAGATCGCAGGCGGGTGCGATGAGTGCGGCCAGCCGGTGCTCGGCGGGATCGGGTTTGAGCTCGCCGGATTCGGCGCGGGCCCAGGCGAGCAGGTTGTCCAGCAGGTTGAGCAATTGCTCGTTGGCCGTGAGCATGTCGCGGGCGAGAGTGCCGACTTCGTCTGCCGGAAAATCGGTGGGAGAATCCGCCAGCATGCGGGCCGCGCCGATGTTGCTGCTGACCGGACTGCGCAGGTCGTGGGCGAGGATGGCGAACAGCCGGTTTTTGAACCGATGGGAACGCTGCAACGTCTCGGTGGTGCGACGGAGCGTGGCGGTGCGTTCGGTGACCAGATCTTCGAGGCGCTCGGTCTGCTGGCGTTTGATGCGGGCGTTTTCGTCTTCGAGCTGCCGGTAATGGTAGGCCAGCAGGGTGGCGAGCAGGACCATTTCGAAGGCGTTGCCCAGCAGCAGGGGAAGCGCCGCGACGTGTTCGCCCTGGAGTTCCTGGGCGTTGGCGAAGTGCACCCAGATGAAGCCGGCGACGAACGGCGTATAGGTGAGCAAATACCATCCGGCGCGCCGCATCCCGCGGGTCCAACACACCGTGGCGACCGCCAGGGTGAACAGGCAGGCCGCCGGGCTGGCAACGGTCAGCACCGTGTAATAGGCCTGATCGAAATCGGAGGACCAGAATCCGCCGATGGACAGGATGATGCCGCCGCCGAGCACCCACAGGCAGCCGCGCAGCCCGCGATCAAGCCGGGGCGTGGTCGCGCGCGTATCCAGAAACTGGCGACTGAATGAAATGAGGC
>CBINJL010000572.1:0-2638 GCA_966250925.1 uncultured Opitutus sp.
CTGGAACTGTTGGACTGGCGCCACTCACCTGATCGGGCCATTTTCCAAACCGACTGCATCGAATCCTACGGCTACAGTCGAAAACTCATCGAGTCGCTCACCGGCTATCCGCTGCAGAACAAGGTGAACATTGGAATCTACAGCCTAAACGGCAACGTCATCGACTGGGATCGCATCGAACGCTGGCTCAGTCGTCTCGTCGCCGAGGAAGGAAGCAAATACAACGTAACCCAGTGCCTCACGACCATGGTGCTCTCGGGCCAGCGAAATCAGCGCCTGGACGCTGATCGCTATCTGGTCTTTCCCGGCCCTGGAGAACCGCCGGAAAGTTGTGATCGCGTGCTCGAGCACTACGTGGCCGACAGCAAACCGTGGTATTTTCGTGAAGCTTGGCGACTCGCCATGACCGTATGAGCCGCGTCTCCGTCTGCATTCCGTGTCATAATGCCGGGCCTTACATAGGCGCTGCGCTGGACTCCGTGCTCGCCCAGACTTGGCCGGAGGTCGAAATCATTGTCGTCAACGACGGCTCGACCGACCACAGCGCCGAAGTGCTCGCCCCCTATGCCGGACGTGGAGTGCGCATCATTGAGCAGTCAAATCGCGGACAATGTGCGGCCGCCAACCGTGCATTGCGGGAGGCCACGGGTGATTACATTAAATTTTTTGACGCTGACGATCTGCTGTCGCCAAATTTCATTTCGCACCAACTCGACCGCATTAATGGGGCCACCGATGTTGTGACTTCAGCACGCTGGGGGCGTTTTTTCGGAAACGACCTCAGCACCTTCAAACTCAACCCACAATCGGTATGGCGCGACATGCCGTCGGTAGACTGGCTCGTCGAAGCTTGGCATGATGCCCGTCCCATGATGCAGTGCGCGCTCTGGCTGATTCCTCGCCGGGTGCTCGAAACCACCGGGGGATGGGATGAGCGCCTGTCTCTGATCAACGATTTTGAGTTTTTCGCCCGGGTGCTGTGCGCGGTCCGTGAAGTGCGATTCTGTCCTGAAGCCACCCTCTACTACCGCTCCGGTTTGGCGGGCAGCCTTTCCGGGACCACATCGCGACGAGCGGTGGAGTCGGCGTTTCACTCGCTTCTCGATGGCACGTCCCACCTGCTCAATTGTCGTTCCGATTCTGCGGCGCGCCGCGCCTGCGCCAACATGCTGCAGGACTTCATCTACACCTACTATCCGAAGCATCCCGATCTGCGTGCGCGGATGGCGGAGCGCGTTGCCGAACTCGGCGGCGCCGATCTCACGCCTTCGGGGCCGCCGCGCTTCCAACAACTGCGCCGGGCGGTGGGCTGGAGACTGGCGAGGCGGATCCAACACGCGTTCGGCCGATGAACATTCTCATTTCCCACACCAGCGTGGCGCCCTTCGTCCAGGAAGCAGCGTTGGCCCTGTATGAAGCCGGGTGGCTGGATCGATTTGTCACCACCTTGCGCCACGACAGCAGGAGTAAACGGCAACAGCATATTTGCCGCCTGGCCGCGCGATGCGGCTACGATTTCGAGCGTCAGTTGAAGCGAAGACGCATCACCACCCTGCCCCCGGAAAAGGTGACCAGCCGCCCTGTAAGCGAAATCGTTCGCCTACTGGTCAGCAAAGTGGATCGCAGCCGTCGACTGACAGATTTGGTTTGGGAGCGGATGGAGCCGGCATTCGACCGCACGGTATCCCGATTGCTCACGTCACGGCACGACGCGGTTTATGCCTACGAATTCAGCGCCCTCGCTTCGTTTCGACGCGCCGGGCAACTCGGCGTAAGAACCATCTACGATGTGCCTGCACCGGAAACCCACACCGTGCGCCGCATCCTTGACCGCGAAGTGGAAAAGTTCCCGCTGCTACGCACTGCTTATCAACAGCATACCGCGGCGCGGGAGGATCGCCGCACGATCCGGCGCCGCGCCGAATGGCATGCGGCCGATTTGGTGATCGCCGCGTCCACGTTCACGCGCGACAGTTTTGCGGCTGCTGGTTTGGACGTTTCCAAAGTTCGCATCGTCCCCTACGGCGCGCCTCCCGCCATCGATGTATCACAGGCAACCGCAGGGGGGGCGCCGGATGATCGCCCGTTGTCACTACTCTGGGCCGGCACATTCAGCCACCGCAAAGGCGCGCACTACCTGCTCCAGGCGTGGCGCAACCACGATCTCGGTCGCATTGCGCGTCTTCGCGTTTTCGGAGCCAATGTCCTCCCCGCTCCACTTCTCCACCCTTTGCCGTCCGGCATCGAATTC
The DNA here is from genome assembly GCA_966250925.1 of uncultured Opitutus sp. Lineage (GTDB taxonomy): Bacteria > Verrucomicrobiota > Verrucomicrobiia > Opitutales > Opitutaceae > Actomonas. The sequence continues at coordinate 2,252 of CBINJL010000572.1, forward strand.
GGCGGATCCATTCCCAGGGAGGAACTGATGGCCCACTACCAGTCCAGCGACGCATTGGTGTTTCCCACTTTGTGTGATGGTTTCGGCATGGTCGTAACCGAAGCGTGGTCGCGGGGTCTGCCGGTCATCACCACCCGCAGCGCCGGCGCCGCCGACTTGCTGCAACCCAATCGAAACGGATTACTCTGCGAACCTGCCGATCCGGCCAGTCTGGCCGACGCAATACGCTGGTGCCATTCCCATCGAAGCGAATTGCGCACGATGCGTCCCGCCGCCTGCGAGACCGCCGCCGGATGGCAATGGATTGATGATCGGGCGGCTTTGCGTGGGGCATTATCGGAACCCTGAGAATAACGACTGACAAGGAAGCCCAACGCCATCCACGCG
>CBINJL010000573.1:0-2638 GCA_966250925.1 uncultured Opitutus sp.
ATCGAAAACATGACCGCCGAAGCGCGCATTCCCGGAATCGGCGCGACGTTCACGGTGAACGGCTGGCTGAACACTGCCGGGGATTTCCATTTTGAAGGCGACACGACGCTGGCGATGGGGCGTCGCGACACGGCGGGAATCTTCGGCAACGTGCGGGTGGTTGCTTCCAGCGCGGCGGGCATGCATGCCACCATCCGCAACGCCGAGTTGATCGTGCCGGGCGGCACGACCGTGCGTTTCGACGGCGCGTTGCGGCAGTCCGGTGATCGGTTCGAGGTTGATGTCAACCACGCCGAGTTCTCATTGCTCAACGGCCTGGCTGAAATCGCCGGCAGTTTCCGCGTCACGGTGTCCAACAACTGGATACGTCTCGACGTGCGTTCGGCCACGGCGGCGGTGAACATGCCGGGCTTCCACTCGGCGTGGGCGGTCAGCGGTTACCTCGATTCCAGCGGCGGTTTCGATCTGCGCGGCACGACGGACTGGGACTTCCGCGTGGGCGGCCAGCGCGTGGCCAGCGGCGAACTCGAGATCTGGTTACGCAGTGTCGACGGCTTCTGGTCGTGGATTCGCAACGGCCAGCTGCACGTGCCGGGCGGCGATTACGGGAGCCTGAGTGGCAACCTCCACATTTCCGGCGAACGGGTGATTCTCGACGTCAACGAGACCGCCTTCGTGCTGCTCGGCGGCCTGGTGCGGGTTGACGGTTCCTTCCGCGCCGAGATTACCCGCGACTCCATGCACGTTGAGATTCGCTCCGCCACGGTGCGCCTCGGAATCGAAGGGCTCAGCAGCACGTTTGCGGTCACGGGTTTTGTGAACAGCGCGGGCGATTTTGACCTGCGCGGCACGCTTGGTCTCGATATCGGCAACGATTCGCTGGGCGTCGAAGCAGCGGTGGCGATGCGCGTGCGGCACGACGGCATCAGCGGATCGGTGAGCGGTCGGGTGATGGTGCCCGGCGATTACAGCAATTTCACCGGCTCGTTTGAAGCCGGCGCCTGGGGCTTCAACGTCCACATCTCCGAGGCACGGTTCCGGCTCGGCGGCGTCGTGCTGATCGAAGGCTCGCTGACCTTGGAACTGCGCCGCGGTGTTCTTGGCCTCTGGCTCGACAACGTGAGCGCACAGGTGAGCAACTTCCTCGATGTGCGGTTGTCGGGCTCGATCAATTCGACCGGCTTCATGGACATCTCGGGCACGGCTTACTTCAGCGTGGGCCCGCACAGCCTGGCGTCGTTCTCCGGCCGGGCCGATGTGCGCATCGTCGGTTCCGATGTCGCTGTGGGCATCACCGGCACGGTGCGTGTGTTCGGTTCGGAGTTGGCCCGGATTGACGTCTGGGCCGAGGTCAATGACGGCGATTTCGAAATGGATATTTACGCCGACGGTGCGTTCTTCGACGTAATCCGTTACCGCGGCTGGGTGCATCTCACCATCGCCGATGGCGGCGTGCATATGTCGTGGGACATCAGTGCGTGGGCATGGGCTTCCAGCGGCTACACCTGGGGCTGGGTCGACACGCGCTTCGGTCGCCTGGATTACAGCGTCAACGTGCGTCTCTGGTATGAGTTCCGGTTCGGTTCGGCCGGGGCGAAATTCCGGGCCGAGATCAGCCTGCGCACCGACGGTTTCTATCTCGAAACTTCAGGTGAGGCCTGGATTTGGCCGTTCACCAAGAGTTTTGATTTCCGCTTCTGGGTAAGCACGCGCGGTGTGATTCAGGGCAACGTCGGTCCGGTGAAGTTCCGCGTCGATCTCAAGTTCGGCGGCGGCAGCATCTGGCTCAGCGATGTCGCCGGCTCCACCGTGTTCCTTGATGCGAACCACAACGGTCGCCTCGATGACGGCGAGCCCTGGACCATCGCGGATGAAGACGGCAACTATAACTTTGGCGAAACGGTCGAAACGGCCGCGCCCGAGGTGACGTTGTTCACCACGCTTGATCTCAACGGTGACGGCGAACTGAGCGTCGACGAAGTTGCGATCGCTCGCGTGGGCGGCACCCGCATCGTCGGCGCGTCCGAAGACGACGAAGATGTTCTTACCGGCGTGAGCGGCCGCAGCGCATTTGCGGGGGCAACGGTCTTTGTCGATCTCAACGGCAACGGTGCGCTCGATGACGGTGAGGTTTCAGTGACGACCGATGAAGCCGGGTTTTATGATCTGTTGCCCGAGTTGGTGGGGGACGTTTCCGGTCGCATCGATCCTTCCGATGCCGATGTCACCAGTGCGCGGATACGGTTGCTCGGTGCGCTCGCGCCCTACGATCTGAACGAAAACGGCGAGATCGATCCCGAGGAAGGCCAGCTCTACGTGGTCGGCGGTCGTGAGCGCGATCCGGGTCGGCGCGGTCTGCGGATCTTCACCGACCTCGACGGCAATGGTGCGCACGACGATACCGAACCGTTTGTCGACACCGAGCGCGGCGTGGGCGAGGACGTGTTCACTGAGCTTTATCGCATCCAGTCCGGTCTGCCGGTCGAGCTGCGGTGGTTCGCGGCTTTCGATACCAATGGTGATGGCGTGCTGTCCGCCGCCGAGCAGGCCGGGCTCGAAGTGAGCGTGCTGCCGGGCGATCCGATCGGCGCTCCGCTGGCGATCGACGGCGCATCCAGCGGCACACCTGCCGAGGATT
>CBINJL010000574.1:0-2624 GCA_966250925.1 uncultured Opitutus sp.
CGGCGGGTGCTGATGACCGGAGTTCCGCAGGCGAGCGCTTCGGCAAAAACGATGCCGAACGGTTCGTCCCACTCGATGGGCACAACCATGGCCGCAGCCTGGCCGAGGAGCGCGTTCTTCTGCACGTCGTCCACCGGCCCGACGTATTCGATGCCGTCGCGACCAAGATGCGGAGCGATGTTGTTTTCCCAATACCGGCGACCTTCGGCGGTTTCGACCTTGTTGCCGGCGATTAGCAGGCGACGCCCCGCGGCACGGGCGATGGCGATGGCGTTGTGCGCCCCTTTAATGCGTTCTATCCGGCTGAGAAACACGAGCGGAGCGCTGTCAGAGACTTTCGGCACGAACGAGAATCGGGCCGGATCAATGAAGTTGGGAATTGCCGTCCAGGTTCCGCCGCCGCGGGCCTGTCCGCTCGCGCAGATGTGTTCGCTGCAGCCGGTGAAGCGCAGCCGTTTACCATGCAGTCGCCGCGACCAGGCCACGGTGCGCCCGGTCGGCTCGCGCTGATAGCTCATGATGCGGGGAACGGACGATGGCAGCAACGGCAACAGCCACAGCAAACGGGAAAAACTGTGCACGAGATCGGGTTTGAACGAAGTCACGGCCCGAGCCAGCGCGCGTGCATTGCGAATGCTGTCGGAGCGGCGCGTGCTGGTGGCTCCCGGCCAAGGGAAAAACCCGTCGCACACCGCGATGGATTCGTGGTGTGCGGCCAGTCCGACTTCGTGGCCACGCCGCCTGTATTCATCAATCAATGACGCCACGATGCGCTCGATTCCGCCATAGAGTCTGGGCGGAACGGGCAGTTCGGCGTCGGCGGTCAGCAGGATGCGCATGGCACGGAGATGCGTTCTAGGGCAAAAAGCGGTCGTAAAAACGGGGATAGGGGGCGCGAATAAGATGGAGCCCCCAGGCGTCGCGAACCGCCGCGCGTGCCCGGTTGGGCAGCGGGCTGACAAGACGGGCGTAATAACCGATTCGATACGACCGGGAACAACGCCATTTATCCCATCCCTTTCCCCGAAGAAAATAGTCGAGAACGCACTGGGTGTTCCAACGTCGATCGATTTGCTGCACGCGTTCATGTGCCCAAGCCACGGAATTGAGGGCGCCTTGATCGGCGATGCCCCAAACAGAGTCATCCGGACCGCGTTCGCAGGCAGCCTGCAGGAGGTCCAGGCTATTGTGCGGGGCGATGATAAATCCCGTGTTTCCGGTCCATTTTACTGTGGGGTTTTTCGTATGCCGCTGTTCTGCATCCGGCGCGAGGCCTATGGATGTGCAGGTGATATCCGGCAATTCCGGGGCACGGCGAGATATCAGCAGATCGTCGTCGATGATGCAGTAGCGCTCGTAACCGGGAAAGCGTTCCGGAATGCGAAGCTTGCCAAAATGGGGCAGCTCGCCGGAACGGTGCAACGGGGTCTTGATCAGCACCGATGAGTAGCCGTGTCGGGCCGCCCATCCGCTTGCGCGCGGAAATGCCACATCGGAGAGATGGGTGCGCGGACCGAAGGAGAGCATCGCTACCAGTGTGGTCATAGTATTTCGCGCGTCGGGGGCAGTTGCGGACGTAGTCGGAAAATCAATTCGGAAGGGAATCGAGCCATTCTCTTAGCCGGGTTCCGGCCTGGGAGGGACTGGGAGCACAGGCACGCACCTGGCGGGCGGCGGCATACCATTGATCCAACTCCTCAGCATGGGCGACCGTGATCAACCAGGAGGCCAGCTCGTCGGGAGACCGGGCCAACGGCAACGCTTCCGCATCCCATAGGTATCCGCGCGCTCCTTCTGCGGTGGTGATCACTGGGAGTCCCCAGCTTAGGGCAGTGGCAACTTTCATGCTTGCGCCCCGTGCGGCACAGAAAATGGGGTTGGCGAAGGCACGCCAAGTGGCCGCTTCCAGTTTCAATTCGTCGTCCGTCAGCGCGCCGAGGTAGACGAGGTTCGAGTGGGTCTGCATCAAGTGGTGACCGATTGAGGCCGGCCCACCGACCAGGCGTAGTTCAAGCTTCGGATGATTGCTCAGGGCGCGGGCGAGAAGTTCGAGGCCCTGACGATTGGGGCCGTGGCCAAGCGATGCCACGCAGCCCACGCGCCCGGCGACCGGACAAAACACGAGATCGTTGGGAGCGATCTGCCGGGAAAGGAATAGGGAGTGGGAAGTGCCCAGCATCTTTTCGACCAGGATATCGGGCTCCGAAAGGACAACGACTCCGGTGAGCGTTTCCCGTTGAACGATCTCGGCCTGCAGCAATCGACCGAGCCAGAGCGGTCTGCGTTGGATCGCGGGCATCGAGACCGGGGAGAATCGCAGGTTGTTGAGCACGTCGGTGATCTCCGCGCCATGGGAGAGGAAAATCAGGCGAAGATCAGGGCGGCGGCGTTTGAGTGCAGGCGCAAGGCTGCACGCCAGAGCGTTGTTGAGAAAACAAAGCCGGCGGTCGCCCAGTGCTGCGATGACCCGATCCACCGTATCAGTGGCGATGAGGTGGCGATAGGGATGTGGCGCGACCTTGTGCAGCAGACGTGAAGTAAGGGAGCGCCGGACAGGGAAGGTATGCACCGTCGCGTCGATGTCGGCATGAGCCAGCGTATGCAGATATTCGCGGGTGCACCGT
>CBINJL010000575.1:0-2621 GCA_966250925.1 uncultured Opitutus sp.
CGTCTTCGGTCGGTTCGGTGTCGCCCTCGCCGTTTTTGTTTTCGGTTGCCTTGCGCTCCATTGCCCGGAGTGCCACGCCGGCGGCGAACACGCTCAGGAATCCATAGGCATGCACTTCCACGGCGGTCGCATAGGACACGCCGATCAGCCCCAGCACCAGGTATTCGGCGAAGGCGGCGTGTTGCTTCCGCCGGGCAAATTGCCGCACCAGAAACTTCCCCACGGCCCAGCCCATCGCCGCGCCGATGGCGATGCCGCCGCCGATCGCCCACAACACGTCGAGTGTCCACCAGCGCCATAGGCCGGCGCCGAGATCTTCGCCATGCACCAGCGCCAGCCCGAGCATCACAAACGGAAACGCCGTGCCATCGTTCATGCCGCCTTCGGCGCTCAAGGTCAGCCGCACCTGATGATGATCGCCGGCATGTTTCACCTGCACGGCCGAGGCGAGCACGGGATCGGTCGGCGCCAGCACCGCTCCCAGCAGGATGGCGGCACCGAGACCGAAGCCCAGCAGCGCCACTCCTGTCAGCGCCACCAGTCCCACCGTGACGGTCATCGCCCCGAAGGCCAGAAACAGCGCGGGCCGCAGGCGCGGATCGCGCAGGGGGAGACGCAATTTTAATCCCACCGTGAACAGCGACACGATCACCGCCAGCTCCGCCGCCCGATGCAGCGCCTCGGCGTGCGCGATGGGATCGATCCACGCTGCATTCGCCAGCCACGGACTCAGCATGGCGCCGACCACCAGATATACCATGGCTGGCGTGAGCGGCACCCGCCGCAACCACGGTTGAGCCGCGCCCATCAGCAACACCAGTCCCGCCGCCAGCAGCAGCCAGTGGTTAAAGGCCATGACCACCTTTCCCCGGATGCCGTCGCGCTGGGTGGGAGCGGAGCCGCAGTGGGAAGGCGGCGCACGGCAACGGGTTCAGGTTCATACGCATGAGGCAATCGACCGCGCCAGCGCCCGCCGGTGCGACAAATCGCAATTGTCGGCGTCGTTGTGCGGCGCCTCATGCAGAGGTGCGGCCCAGGTAAGTGCGGGCTGAAGCACCGCCCTACGCGGCGACGCCAACCCGTAGCGCGATGCTTCAGCCCGCGCTGCCTATTCCCCCGCCTGACATTGCGCCGCTCAGTGCGTGGCGCCTTCCCAGCCGTCGCCGCACGGGCCACCGCCGCTGGGGGCGGCGAGGTGGGTGACGGGCTCACCGCGGGCGTTCAGCACGGGATGATAGAACTTGGCGATCTGGTCCGACGCTTCGTTGATGTAGTGGCCGATGAAGGTGCGGCGACTGCGGTCGGTGGTGCGGTTGGGACCGGAGCCGTGGATAAGATGTCCGCCAAAAAACATCGTGGCGCCGCGCGGGACTTCGACCGGCACCGGTTTGGCATCGCGGGGAAACGGGGTGATGTGGCTGTCGCCGTAACTCATCCAGGCCTCGGTGCCGTTTTTCGGACAGTGGATGTCGTGGCGATGCGAACCGGGCACGAGATGAAGGCAACCGTTGTCGATCGTGGCGGCATCGATGGCGGTCCACGCGGCGATGCAGGTGGCGGGCGCGGCCAGCAGATAAAAATTATCCTGGTGCATGCCCTGGCCCTTCGAGCCGGGCGGCTTGAAATAATACATGGTCTGGGCGAGCAGCGGCGAGCGACCGAGGAGGGTGGTGAGCACCGCGACGACCCGCGATTGCAGCGCCCAGCCCAGCACCTGCTGGCTGTAACGGTGGGGGTGCATGGCGCGCACCTGCCGTTTGGTTTTGTCGATATCCTCGAACCGATGTCCGTCGTCATACACGGAAAGTCCGTTGGTTTTGAACTCCTCGAAAAACGCTTCGATCGCGACGATCTCGTCCGGGGAAAAAAGGTTTTCGACGACGCAGTAGCCGTCACGTTCGAATTGCTCGATCTGGGCGGCCGAAATCAGGGCGGTGGAGGACGGGGCGGTGTGGGCAACAGTCATGGCAACACTCTAGCAGGAAGGCGCGGATTTGGAAATGGACGCATCGGTCGAATATAGGGAATATTCTGCTACGTGAATTCCCGTCGTCGTCCTCATCCAGCGCCGGTGCCCGCCCGGAGTTCCGCCGCGGTTGCGGAGGCGGGAATGCTTGCGGGGTTGTTTCATCAGGGGGCGGATTACCAGCACCAGCGGACGCGGGGCCGGCGGGATTGGTTACTCATCAACACCCTGGCGGGCGGGGGACGCATCGTCGCGGCGGGGCGGGAGCATTTTCTCTCGCCGGGCGACGTGTTGCTCTACCGGCCGGGCACGCCGCAGGCCTATGGCACGGCGCCGGCCGCGGGGGAATGGCGTCTGCAATGGGTGCATTTTAATCCCAAGCCCGACTGGCGCGGGCGGTTGCGTTGGACGGAAGTCGCTCCCGGTGTCGGGGTGCATCGGCTGCGTGCGCCGTCGACCCGGGAAGCCGTTGCCGCGGCGTTGGAGCGGATGCTGGCGGCGCATCGACAGAGCTGGGCGGGGGCGGCGGATCTGGCGCACAACGCCCTGGAGGAAGCCTTGCTGTGGATCGCCGCCGATACCGCGGACGATCCGCACTGGGCGCTGGATTCGCGGGTGCGCACGGCGATGGATTATCTGGCTGCCAATCCACAGC
>CBINJL010000576.1:0-2619 GCA_966250925.1 uncultured Opitutus sp.
GGTTCTCCTTTTCGTGTGATTTCGTGTGGTTTCGTGGGCCACACACATCCGACTCAGTTGCGCGGGAATTGCCGCGCGCGCACCGCTGCCGCGTAATCGGTCAATCCCTTCGTCATCGCCGCGCCGACCTCGGCGAACTTCTCCACAAAGGCCGGCACGTAGCCCGGCGTCAGCCCGAGCGCATCGGTGAACACCAGAATCTGGCCGTCACAATCGCCGCCGGCGCCGATACCGATGACCGGGATGTCGACCGATTCGGTCACGATCCGCGCGGCCTCCGGTTTCACCATTTCCAGCAACAGCGCAAAACAGCCCGCCGCCGCCAGCGCCTGCGCATCCGCCACCAGCGCCGCCGTCTCTTCATCGGTCACGCCAAACTTCTTGTAACGACCGAGCTGTTTGACCTGCTGCGGCATCAATCCAATGTGGCCCCACACCGGCACACCCGCGTCAACCAGCCGCGCGATCTTGGGCGCGAGTTTGCGCCCGCCTTCGATCTTCACCGCATCGACGCCGGCTTCCTGCATCAGCCGCTGACACGACATCAACACCCGACGAAAATCGAAATGCGCCTCGCCGAACGGCACGTCCGCCGCGATCAGGGCCGGCGGCTGCGCCCGCACCACCGCCGCACTGTGATGCACCATCATGTCCAGCGTGACGGGCACCGTGCCCGGCAAACCCAGGACAGTGTTGCCCACCGAGTCACCGACCAGAATGATGTCGACTCCGGCCCGACCGGCGTAGTGCGCCATCACGGCATCGTAGGCGGTGATCGCGACAATCGGGGCGCCGCCTTTGCGAGCGCGCAGGGTGTGGGTGGTGATTTTGGCGGAAGCAGACATGGTGCAAAAATCCGAAACGGCCATCCTTTCGCCGGCGACCGCGGCTTCAATCGTTTCCGTTGCCCGGCGGGCAGAAAGCCCGGTCGGCGCGCGATTTCGCTAAAATTGCACGAATCCGGCCCCACGCACCAGTTTCCCCTTGAGCCGGGCCGCGATTAGCCAACACGGTGAACTCCCGATGCGCGCCCTCCGTCGAATTTTCCGCCGCCCCCCCATTCGCATGGGCATGGTGGAGGATCGTCGCCATCGCAGGACGCCCATTCGCACGGCCGGCTTTGTCAGTTTTTTCAACGGCTCGGATTGCGTCAGCCGCCGCTACACCGATGCCCACGACACCCGGCTCCGTCGCCAAAAATTGGTCAAGACGTTGGTCGTGCTCGCCATCACCGCGATGTGCACCTGGTTCGTGATGGAGAGCGCCCAGGCGATTTCGACGTTCTGATCGGCGGACAGCGCGCGACCCCGGTCGGCTTGGCCGGCGGGTCGAGAATGAGGAACGAGAAAGAGAACGAGAACGATTCCGTTCCGTATCTCGTATCCCGAATCCCGCATCCCGGTGCCCGAATCCCGCGGCTCTACGCAAGTAAGCCGTATGTCGGCAAACAGGATGAGCCGGGAGAATCCGCGGCATGCACCGCGTGCCCCTCTCCTGCTTCGACACGTCGCCGTCTTCGCCATGGCGATTTCCCCACCCCCCCCTGCTGGCGACTGAGGCCAGCGAATCTTCCGCCGCCGCATCCCACTCGGCCGCCGTTTCCGCCTCCGCCGCCGAAATCGCCTAGTGGAAACAACTGCAGGAGGAGATCGCCGCCCTGCGCGCCGAACTCGTGACCTTTTCCGCCTGCGAAACCGGCCTCGGCGCGATCGTCGCCGGCGAAGGCGTGGTCGGCCTCACGGGATCGTTGCTCAAGGCCGGCGCTGACAACGTTCTCGCCTCCCTCTGGCCGGTTTCCGACTACAGCACGGTCTATTTCATGCGTCGGTATTACGAACTGCACCTGATCGAGGGCGTGCCGAGCGATCTTGCCATCACCCAGGTCAAACGCGACATGGAAGCCAACGCGCTCCCTGGCTACGCCCACCCGCAATTCTGGGCGCCCTTCAACCTCTACGGCGGTCGCGAACTCATCGCCCCGTAGGCAGATCGGCCTGCGGCCCATCGGGAGTCAGCGCCACCCTACGCAAATTGGCGTATGGCCCCTGGCTCCGATTTTCGTGAAACTCGGCGCCGATGACTCCGCTTTCACGCCAGCATCGCGTTCGCCATCGGCGCTCGCGCCTGCCTCGTTTGTTGTTGCCCGTATGGCTGACGCTTGGGCTGGGCTGCGGCCCGCTCCTCGCCGCTCTGCCGTTCGGCAACTGGACCGACGGCTCCCACCCCGTCGACACCGGCCCGGCCGCCGCGTTGCTGTTGATCGACAATGACCACGGGATCGTGCTGCACGACCGTGCTTCGCTCGAACCGCAACTGGTCATGCGCGACGGCAGCAACGCCGTCATGTTCACCCCCGACGGAAAGTCGCTCATCACCGCAGGCAATGGGCTGCGCCAAATCGATCTCGCCAGCGGCAGCGCCACCCCGATCGCCCCGGACCGTTTCGTGGCCCACTATTTTCTGCAACCCGATCGCGGCCACCTGCTCACGCTCGAGGCCGAGCCCAATCTGTGGATGGCCGCCACGCTGAAAATTCGCCGTCACCACCTCCGGCCTGGACAGCGTGTCGAAGAGCTCGGCTCCGTTTCTCCGCTCGCGCTGGCTGGGGTCGAACTCGTG
>CBINJL010000577.1:0-2619 GCA_966250925.1 uncultured Opitutus sp.
CGCCAGCGACTGGCTCGATCTCGCGGTCCGGCCCGGCTGGCTGCGGCTCCACGGCGAGGAACCGCCAACGAGTCATTTTCGCCAAGCGCTCATCGCCCGCCGCGTGCAGGCCTTCGCGATCGAAGTCACGACCTGCGTCGATTTCGCGCCGCACGATTTCAAGCACCTCGCCGGGCTCATCGCCTACTACGATACGGCCAACCACTATTACCTGCGCCTTTCGCGCGACGAAACGCTCGGTCGCCACGTTGGCATCATCCGGTGCGACGCCGGCGAAAACGGCGAGATGCCCGGCACCGAGATCGCGTTGCCCGACGAAGGCCTCGTGTTTCTGAAACTCGTCCTGCGGCGCGAGACGCTGCAGTTCAGCTATTCGCTTGATAATGTCACCTGGCTGCCGGTCGGTCCGGAACTCGACGCCACCATCCTGTCCGACGACTACCACAAACTCGGCTTCACCGGCGCTTTCGTCGGCGTGTGCGCCCAGGACCTGACCGGACGTAAACACCCGGCCGATTTTGATTGGTTCGAGTATCGGGAATTGTGACGGATCACGCGCCCGACCACCGCCCGTCGCCCACCGCTTTCTCCGCCGGCAACTCACCCCGCGTCGGCGGCGTTTCGCCCCTGCGCGCTCGAATCCCGCCGGGTTCTCGCCTCTAAACCTCCGCTCCTTCTTTCGCCCTTTCGCCCCGCCTTCTGCCCCCCATCTGCGTCAACAGGTCGCCACATCGCCGCGCTTGCCCGGTCGCGCAGTTCATTTTCCCAGCTTCACCCCTACGTGTCATGAAACGTTTCATCTCGCTGCTCACTCTCGCCGCCGCGCTCTGGTCGTCCGCCAGTGCCGCCACCAACCAAGTGCTCTACTGGAATGAGCAGGCGATCAACGCCACCCGCCTGTCGCGTAATCCGCCGCCCATCGCCGCGCTGCATTTCGCCAGTCTGCACGTCGCCATTTTTGACACCCTCAACAGCTTCGAGCGCACTCATCAGGGCTGGCTGGTCAACGATCCCGCTCCGGCCGGCGCCGATCGCGACGCCGCACTCGTGAGCACCGCCTACACCGTCATCAGCGCGTTGTGGGCGGAGGCAGCGAATCCGCGCGTGTTGCGCACCGCCTACGACGATGCCTTGGCGAAAATCCCCGACGGCCCCGGCAAACAGGCCGGCATCGACTGGGGTCGCCGCATCGCCGAGGGCGTCATGCACGAGCGCGCCAAGGTTGCCCTGAAGCCCGGCAACCAGGCCTACACTTCCCTCGAACCCGGCAAGTGGCGCGAGACCCCGCCCGGATTCCGTCCGCCCGTCACGCCGCGGCTCGGCGAGGTCGCCCCGTTCGTGCTGGAATCGGCCTCGCAATTTCGCGCCCCGCCGCCGCCTCCGCTCGATTCGCCGGAATACGCCGCCGAGATTGCCTACGTGAACAAGGTCGGCCCGCGCGACGGCGCCGAGCGCACCGAGTATCAGACTTTGTCCACGCCGTTCTGGTCCGACGACCTCGGCAGCGCCACCCCGCCCGGCCACTGGAACGTCATCGCCTCTGACATCGTCGAACGCCTCGCACTCGACGAATTCACCACCGCCCGCCTTTTCGCCTTCATCAATCTCGCCGGCGCCGACGCCGGCATCGTCTGCTGGGAAACCAAGTTTTATTACAACACCTGGCGGCCCGAGACCGCCATCCGCGAGATCGAGCCCGGCCACAACGCCAACGCTCAGGCCAACCCCGAATTCATTCCCAACATGGCCTCGCCCGCGTTCCCGTCCTACACGTCCGGCCACAGCACCTACACCGCTGCCATGTCGCACATGCTCAGCCTATGCATCGGCACCGACGACATCGAATTCACCGTCACGTCCGATGGTCTGCCGGGTGTGATCCGGAGCTACAAAAAACTTTCCGATGCCCGGCGCGAGGTCGGCATGAGCCGCGTCTGGGGCGGCATCCACGTCATGTCCGACAACCTCGAAGGCCAGAAGGCCGGCATCCAGGTGGCCGACTACATTTTCGCCCACGCCCTGCAGCCGCTCGCGCCCTGAGTTTCACGTTCTCCGCCTTCCTTTCCTACCCCATCTGTCGCCCCATGTCCGCCCTTCGTTTCGTTCGCTCCCGCCGCGGCGCCGCGGTTCTCGCCGCCACTGCCGCCGCCCACTTCGCCCCGGCCGAGCTCGGCAATCTGCCGCTCAATCCCCGCACCCGTCCCGAGGGCGCTACGAAACCGTTTGCCGTGCTGCCGTCCGACGCCGTCGGGCTGACCGTGCCCAACGTCTACAACGATCCGCGCATGTGGGGCGACCGCTTCCGCGAATACACCCTCGGCGCGCTCGAAACCGGTGTCGCCGTGGCCGACTTCGATGGCGACGGCATGCTCGATATCTACGCCGTTTCCAAAAACGGCCCCAACGCGCTGTATCGACAAAGCACCTACCTCCAGTTCTACGACATCGCCGCCACCGCCCGCGTCGACGTGGCCGACGATCCCGCCGGCCAGACCGGTGCCGCCGCTGTCGACATCAATCAGGACGGCTGGCCCGACATCTACCTCTGCCGCAACGACGCGCCCAATCTGCTCTTCATCAACAACGGCGACGGCACCTTCACCGAACAGGGCGCTGCCT
>CBINJL010000578.1:0-2617 GCA_966250925.1 uncultured Opitutus sp.
CAATTGGTGGATTGCCATCATGGCCGTTTTTCTCGGCTCGCAGAGCTGGCGGGCGTTTCAAATTGCCCGGCAGGCCGGTCGGTGAGATCTCGCAAGCCCCGCCTCGCAAGCAAAGCGGGCAGGGCGAACGCGTTGTCCGGATCAGAGACTCTGCAACGCCACCCGTGCCTCGGCAAACGAGGCTTCGAGAGCGTCGACACGGGTGTCGAGACCGGCGAGGGATTCACGCGAATCGGCTTCGAGTTGTTTGGCCAATTCGAAGAGGCGGGCGGCGCCGACGTTGGACGAGCTGCCCTTGATGCTGTGCGCGGCGCGCGTGAACGTCGTCTGGTCGCCGGCAGCGTGCGAGGTCCGCAGTTCGTTGAGGCGCACCGGGGTGTCGCTGACGAAGATCTCGATCACTTCGCGCAGAAAAGAATCGTCGCCTTCTTCGTCACCGAGTGAGCGGAGGTTTTCGATGGCTTCCTGATCGAGAATCGGGGTTTCGGACATAGGTGAGGCAGACGGGTTTAGGAACGCTGCACAATGTCGGCGGCCGGCGAAGGGCGGCGAGGTTTTTTTACGCAGCGGAGCAGGCGGAAATTGCGTAGTTTGCTTAACCACGCATCAATGAATCGGGATATGATGATATTAAACTTGCGATTCATGGGTGGCTCGGCTGCGTTTCACGTTTTCCCATGGCTAATACATTCGTTTTCTCCTCCGAGTCCGTTGGCGAAGGTCACCCCGACAAAGTCGCCGACTTCATTTCCGACAGCGTGCTCGACGCCTGCCTCACGGTGGATCGCAACAGCCGGGTGGCGTGCGAGACGCTGGTCAAATCCAACGTCGTCGTGCTTGCGGGCGAGATCACGATTCCGAATCTCAAGGGCAAGCCGCTGGAGGCGAAGCTGAACCTGCCGCTCATCGTGCGCGACGCCATCCGTGAGATCGGCTACACCAACGACGACGACGTGTTTCACGCCGACAAGGTTTTCATTCAGGACATTCTCACCACGCAGTCGCTTGACATCGGCCAAGGTGTCGATGCGACCAAGGCCGAGGGCAAGGAACACGCCGAGCAGGGCGCCGGCGACCAGGGCATCATGTTCGGCTACGCCTGCAATGAGACGCCCGAGCTCATGCCGACGCCGGTCATGCTGGCGCACCGTCTCGGCCGCGAACTCACCGCCGTGCGCAAGTCCGGCAAGGTGAAGTGGCTGCGCCCCGACGCCAAGTCGCAGGTCTCCGTGCGCTACGTCGACGGCAAGCCCACCGAAGTCGTCAATGTGGTCATCTCGACCCAGCACACCGAGGACGTGAAGCGCGCCGAGATCGAAAAGTATCTCATCGAGAAGGTCATCAAGAAGGTCATCCCCAAGGCACTGCTGACCAAGAACACCGAGTATTTGATCAACCCGACCGGCCGCTTCGTCGTCGGCGGCCCGCAGGGCGACTCCGGCCTGACCGGCCGCAAGATCATCGTCGACACCTACGGCGGCTGGGGCCGTCACGGCGGTGGCGCCTTCTCCGGCAAGGACCCGTCGAAGGTCGACCGTTCCGCCGCCTACATGGCGCGTTGGGTGGCCAAGAACATCGTGGCCGCCGGTCTCGCGCCGATCGCCGAGCTGCAGCTCGCCTACGCCATCGGCCACCCCGAGCCCGTGAGCGTCTTCGTCGACACGTTCGACACCGGCACCGTGCCCGACGCGGTGATTTCCGAAGCGGTCAAGCAGGTCTTCAGCTTCAAGCCCGCCGCGATCGTCAAACAACTCAACCTCCTGCGCCCGATCTACCGCGAGACGACCAACTACGGTCACTTCGGCAAGGACGGCCTCCCGTGGGAGCAGACCAACAAGGCCAAGGCCCTGCAGGCCGCGGTTAAGAAGCTCTCCAAATAATCCGCGCCCGTCGCATCAATCCTTTCGAAAAATGAGCAACGCCACGACTGAACTCACCGACTACCAGGTCGCCGACATCAACCTCGCCGACTGGGGCCGCAAGGAGATCGCCATCTCCGAGCACGAAATGCCCGGCCTCATGGCCATCCGGGAAAAGTTCCCGAACAAGCCGCTCGCCGGCGTCCGCATCACCGGTTCGCTGCACATGACCATCCAGACCGCCGTGCTCATCGAGACGCTCGTCTCGCTGGGCGCCACCGTGCGCTGGGCCTCCTGCAACATCTTCTCGACCCAGGACCATGCCGCCGCGGCCATCGCCGCCACCGGCGTGCCGGTCTTCGCCTGGAAGGGCGAAACCCTCGAAGAATACTGGGACTGCACCTGGAAGGCGCTGGTCGGTCCGGACGGCCTCGGCCCGCAGCTCGTCGTCGACGACGGCGGCGACGTGACTCTGCTCCTCCACAAGGGTTACGAACTCGAAAACGGTAGTGACTGGGTGAATACGGAGTCCGAATCCGAGGAAGAGCAGATCATCAAGAATCTGCTCAAGAAGGTTCACGCCGAGACCCCGACCATCTTCCACGACATCGCCAGGGAGTGGAAGGGCGTCTCCGAGGAAACCACCACCGGCGTGCATCGCCTCTACGAGTTGGCCGAAAAGAACCAGCTCCTGGTCCCGGCCATCAACGTCAACGACTCCGTCACCAAGTCGAAGTTCGACAATCTCTACGGCTGCC
>CBINJL010000579.1:0-2609 GCA_966250925.1 uncultured Opitutus sp.
TCGAGAAAGCCCAGGCCGGATTGATCCGCGCAGAGGAAGAGGCGAAAGGGGCGCGTGATCGCATTTCCCAGATCGAAGTGCGGATCAACGAAGTGCGCACCGATCGTGATGTGAAACGCGACACACTCGCGCAGGCCCGACTCGAACTCGCCGAACGCCGGCAGAAGGTCGAAGTGCTCGACCGCGGCATCGCCGACATGGAAAAACGCCGCGATCAGATCGCCCAGATTCTGGCGCAGCGGCAGCAGGAAATCGAAGTGTGGTCCGAGCAGATCGTGTCGCTCGAACACGAATCCGAATCCAGCCGTGCCCGCGCCGCCCAGATCGGCGAAACGCTTCTGGTGGCGCAGGATCAGGTGGCGAAGATCCGCACCAAACTCGCTGAAGTCGAAAGCGACATCGAGGCAGTCGAAGCGGCACAGTCTGGTTTGCGCTCGGCCTCGGAGCAGGCGCAGGGCGAACTCGGTCGCTGCGAAGTGCGGCTGACCGAAGCGTCGTCCCGCGCGCAATTCATCGTCGAGGACGTCACCCGCGAATTCAGCGAAGCGGTCGACAAGCTCGATTGGAAACAACTCATGTGGCGTTCCGACGACGAACCGCCGGACATGCAGACGCTCGATCTCGAAGAAGAGGAAGATCAGCCGGAAGGCGCCGCCGGGCCCGAAGGCGAATCTCCGGCCGAGTCCACCGAAGCCGCCACGCCGAAACGCCGTCGCAAGGCCCGCGAGCCCAAGGGGGAGGCAACAGAGAATGATCTCGCCGCGCTGGAATTGACCGATTGGTCGGCGGTGAAGGCCGAAGTCGACGCGCTGCGTCAACGCCTCAACTCGATGGGCGCGGTCAATCTCGTTGCCATCGAGGAATACGCCGAGCTCAAGCAGCGTTACGACTTCCTCAAGGGCCAGTGCGACGACCTCACGAATGCGAAGACCGAACTGCTCGGTGCGATCGACGAGATCAACCGCACCTCGCAGGAGCAGTTCGCGATCACCTTCGAGCAGATCAAGAAGAACTTCAAATACACCTTCGACACGCTGTTCGGTGGCGGCAAAGCCAACCTCGAACTGGTGGCCGCCGAGGACATTCTGGAAAGCGGCATCGAAATCACCGCGCAGCCGCCGGGCACCAAGCTCAAGAGCATCACGCTGCTTTCCGGCGGACAGAAAACGCTCACCGCGGTGGCGCTGCTGTTCGCGCTCTACATGGTGAAACCGTCGCCGTTCTGTCTGCTCGACGAACTCGACGCGCCGCTCGACGAATCGAACATCGGCCGTTTCACCACGCTGCTGAAGCAGTTCGTCGACGCCTCGCAGTTCATCATCATCACCCACAACAAGCGCACCGTTTCGGCGGCACAGGCGATCTACGGCGTGACGATGGAGGAACGCGGCGTGTCCAAGACCGTGTCGATGCGTTTCAATCACGATCGCGGCGAAGCCGAATCGCATCCGGAAAATATTGCCGAGGCCGTGCGCGGAAAACGCGACATCGCAGGCGTGTAACCAAAGTTCGGATACCGCGTGTGATGAAGTTGCCCCGGATTAGTTTCAGTTGGAAGCCGACGGTGAGCGGCCGTGAACGCTGGCGGCTCGGTCTCTGGATTCTGGTGCCGGGCGAGGCCGGGCGGCGCTCCCGGCTCCGCATCATGGTGCGGGGTGTGTTGCTCTGGCTGGCGGGGCTGGCGATAGCGGCCTATCTCGCGCTGGCCACCGCCTGGTTCATGATGCTCGATCGCCGTCCCCACAATCTGGTGACGTGGACCGACTGTGTGCTGGCGCCGGTGCGCTGGGACGAGATTCGTCGCAAGCGCGGAGACGCCTACATCGCCGCCGGGCTTCAGGCACTGGAGGCGCGCCAGTGGAGCGATGCGGTTTTGAAGCTGCAGGCCGGACTTGCGCGTTCGCCCGACAACCGTAACGGCCGCCAGCAACTCGGCGTGTTTTATGTCATGGCCGGTCAGCGCGGTCGCGGACTCGCCATTCTGGCGGAAGGGGTGGAGCGATCCTATCCCGGCCGTGAAGCGATGGAAACGTTTCTGCGCCTGGCGGTCGCGGGCGAGGATTTTGAACTGGCGTTGAAGACGCTCGACACCGCGCTGGCGCAGAAAAGTTCCGCCGCGGAGCGGGATCGGACCTGGTTGTTCGACCAGAAAATCCGCACGTTGATGCAGGCTCAGGAGTATGCGGCGGTGCTGACGCTGACGGAAAACGCGGCGGTGCGCACGGAGATCATGCACGAGTCGCGCGTGGTTGCGTTGATCGAACTGCAGCGCTTCGACGAAGCCGTGACCGCGTTGGCCGAATGGGAGGCGGGCAGCGGCGCGCTCGGCGGTTCACGGCGACTCGCGGTGCGACTCGCCAGGGAACGCGGGGATTTTGAAACCATGCGCGCGGTGCTGGCCGAAATGCGCGAGCGTGAACCGACCAATCCGCGGACCTGGGTTTACGGTGTGGTGCAGGAGCGAATGGCCGGACAAAACGCGGCGGCGGTGGAGTTGATGCAAACCTACCTGCTGCGTTTCGGTGCCAACCTCGGCAACGTGCTGCTGCTGGCTGAGCCGTTGCGGGAAATCGAAGCGTGGGATCTGCTCGCGCAACTCGACCGGCATC
>CBINJL010000580.1:0-2607 GCA_966250925.1 uncultured Opitutus sp.
CCTATTTCTACCGCTTCAACGTCACCCGGCCCCCGCTCGACGACGTGCGGGTGCGTCGCGCGCTGTCGCTGGCGATTGACCGACAGGCGTTGGTGGAAAACGTGACGCTCGCCGGCGAGCAGCCGGCACGAAGTTTCACTGCGCCGGGCGCCGGTGGTTTCGAGCCGACGACACGGATCGACTACGATCCGGCCCAGGCGCGCGCATTGTTGGCCGAAGCCGGGTATCCGAATGGAGCGGGATTTCCCGTCGTCGAATTGCTCTACAACACCTCCGAAAATCACCGCGCCATCGCCGAGGCAGTGCAACAAATGTGGGCGCGCGAACTCGGCGTGACCGTGGGGCTCTACAACCAGGAGTGGAAGGTGTATCTCGATTCGACGAAGAACCTCGACTACGCCATCTCCCGCGCCGGCTGGCTGACGGTGTATGACGACGCCAATCAGTTTCTCGAAATCTACACCGCGGGAAACCCCAACAACCGCACCGGCTGGGCCAGCGCCGGCTACGACCGCTTGCACGCCGCGTCGATGGCGGAGGCGGATCCGGCCCGGCGGCAGGTGTTGCTGCAACAACTCGACGCGATGCTGATTGATGCGGCGATCATCGCGCCGATCTATCACTACACCCGCGCTTACCTGATCGATCCGCGGCTCAAAGGCTGGCTGCCCAACCCGCTCGACAAGCACCCTTACAAGCACCTGCGGCTGGAAAAGTAGATTATGTAAGGTGTCGGATGTGAGATGTCAGATGTCGGAGGCCCGAAGTCGGAAAACGCAGCGGAGCTTTCTTCTCACATCCGACATCATACATCCGACATCGCTTCTCTCTTTGCTTGCCACGCGCGATAGCGGCGTTCCAACACAACGAGCGTCACGGCATAGACGGCCACGATCACCAGTGACACAGCCGTGAATCGGTATTCAGGAAACAAATACCAGACGACGAGAATGAGCACGGTGCGGGTGACGCTGTGAAAGACGCCGATCCAGTGGCGGGTGAGGCCGGAAAACGGAATCCACATCAATCCGGTCAGGATGCCGACGGTCAGCGGCAGCGAGGTCGGTTCGATGAGGAAAAACGGAATCGCGATCGCATACACCGTGCAGGCCATGAGCACGGACAGCAGGAACATGCGGTCGAAAAAGTTGCCTTTGCGCGAGCGGCCGAGCAGGTCCTCGCCGGTGAGTTTGGCGATGCCCATGCCGAGATAAAAAATCGACCCGGTAGCGGCGAAGAGCACCAGGGCTGCGAGTTTGACCGGGAGCAGCAGTCCGGCGATGCCGACCACGATCCAAGCGATCGTGCCGGCAATGGGCATGGCGAGAAAACGGCTACCGAGGTATTGCTGCCATTGGGCTTCCAATGACAGCGGATTGTGGGGTGTGAGCGAAGCTGCGGCCGGGGATTTCATGTCGTTGAAAAGGGACGTCGTTCACCCTGCGTCGGCGGTGGTTCGGGCACAACCCCCGCGGGATGAGCGGGCGTTGGCGAGGCGGCAACGGTCGCGCCGGCGGCTGGCCGGCGCGTTAAAACCGACCGCTCAGTTCGGGTCGTTGCTGCGCTCGGCCACGGCGGATCGATACGCCGCCTCCGCTTCTTCCTGCGACCCGCCGCTGACGTTGAGGTTTCGAATCAGCCCGTCCTTGAGGCCGTAGATCCAGCCATGCACGGCCAGCGGCTGACCGCGCGACCAGGCGTCGCGCACGATCGTGGTCTGGCAAACGTTGGCGACCTGCTCGATGACGTTGAGTTCGCAGAGCCGGTCGTGCTGTTTTCCCTCGGTGGGCAACGCACAGAGGCAGGGGTCGTGCTTGACCCGCACGTCCTGGACGTGGCGCAGCCAGTTGTCGGCCAACCCCACGCGATCGCAGCGCAGCGCGGCGCGCACGCCACCGCAGCCGTAGTGGCCGACGACCATGACATGTTTCACCTTGAGCACATCCACCGCGAACTGGAGAACCGACAGACAGTTCAGGTCCGTGTGCGCGACGACATTGGCGACGTTGCGATGCACGAAGACCTCGCCCGGCATCAGGCCGATGATTTCGTTGGCCGGCACACGGCTGTCCGAACACCCGATCCACAGAAACTCGGGCGTTTGCTGTTCGGAGAGTTTTTTGAAAAACTCCGGATCCTCGGCCGTGATGGCGGCAGCCCATTGGCGGTTTTGAGCAAAAAGGCGGGAGAGCGGTTCTTCCATGAACGCGCAGTGTCCGGGGCGCCGGGCCCGACGCCAAGCCAAAGGTGCGGTTCGGCAAGGATTGTTCGGCGTCGCAACAATCGACCGATTCGCGCCGGCGATTTCAGGCCGGAGCCCAGGTGGAGTCGGCGTCGGATGGCAGGCAATTGCTCGGAATCCAACCTTCCTGACTGCCGTCTGCGCTCACGACCCAGTGCCAGCCGCTGACGGTGTGAATCACATGAACGATATCCCCGGCCACGACGGTCAACTCGACCGCGGCGTAATCGCGCCGGGCGGTGGCACGGGCGGACTCAGGCGCGAGCTCGAACCACTCGGCGGGAAAATAACCGGGCACGCCACGGGGATCGTTGCCGCTGAACCAGCCCGGGTTGTTGGGATCGAACTGGCGCAGCGTCACGATC
>CBINJL010000581.1:0-2605 GCA_966250925.1 uncultured Opitutus sp.
TTTCGCGCCGTCGAGGAGATCGGCGCGGTCGAGTGGTATATTGTCGAAGTGGAAAAGTATAACCACGACCCGCTCGAATCCGTCCGCCGCTCGTTCGAACAAATCCGCGCCTGGGGCAAAGTCTGACCGCCGTCGTCGCGCCCCGCATTTCCGTTTTCTTCACCTTTTTCTCCACCCCATGCCCAAGAAAAAAACCTCCTTTAACGTCGCGGTGATCGGCGCCGGCGCCATCGGCCTCGACCACATCCGCAGTTTCCAGCAACACCCCGCCGCGCGCGTCGCCGCGCTGGCCGAGGTTTCCCCTGAGCGCGGTCGTGAAGCCGTGGATACGTTTGGGATTCCCGAACTGGTGACTGATTATCGCGAGCTGCTGCGCCGCGACGACATCGACATCGTTTCCGTCGCCTTGCCGAATTACCTGCACGCCTCCGTCGGCCTCGAAGCGCTCAAGGCCGGCAAGCATCTGATGATCGACAAGCCGATGGCGACCGACGCCCGCGACGCGATCAAACTGATCGCCGCGGCCAAAAAGAGCGGCGTGCGCCTCATGGTCGGCCAGAACATGCGGTTTTCCCCGGAAGTGCAGACGGCGCGCAAACTCATCACCGACGGGAAGCTCGGCGAGGTTTACCATGCCAAGACCGCGTGGACGCGCCGCAGCGGCATTCCCCGCATCGGCTCCTGGTTCACTCAAAAACAATTCGCCGGCGGCGGCTGCACCTACGACATCGGTGTGCACGCCCTCGACCGCGCGCTGTTTCTGATGGGCGAATTCGACGCCGTTGCCGTCAGCGGCCAGACCTACTCCAAGCTCGGTCCGCTCGGTCGTGGCGAAGGCAAGTGGGGCCGCGGCGAGATCGACCCCAAGGCCAAGTTCGACGTCGACGACCTTTCCGTCGCGCTGATCAAACTGCGCAGCGGTCGCACCGTGCTGCTCGAAGCCTCCTGGGCCGCGCATTTGCCGCAGCACGATTTCTTCACCTCGCAGGTCTTCGGCACCGAGGCCGGCCTCATGCTCAATCCCCTGCGCCTGATCCGCCCCGGAGACAGCGGCTACATCACCGAGGAACTCACCGCCGACACCCCACTGGTCGACGCCAACCGCATGGTGCACTTCGTCGACGTGTTGCTGGGCAAGGCCAAGCCTTACGTGAAACCGGAGGAATCGCTCGCGGTGCAGAAGATCCTCGACGCCATCTACCGCTCGGCCGCCACCGGCCGCTAGGTGCGTATCCGCTGATTCATTACACCGTCGCCGGGGCGCCCACGTGCGGTCCGGCGACCGCCGGCGCCGGCGTCACGCCTCGCGGGCCGCCGCCGAGGGCTCGTGCGCCAGCACGCTGCGCAACACCCGGATGAGATCGGCCGCGCGATAGGGTTTGGTCACCCGCCCGCAAAACCCGTGCTCGGCGTAATTGGCCAGCACGGGATCGACGGAGTAGCCGCTCGAAACCACCACCCGCACCGCCGGATCGATTTCCTGCAGTGCGGTCAGCGTTTCACGTCCGCCCATTCCACCCGGCACAGTCAGATCCACCACCACAAGATCGAACGCGCTCTTGGTTCCCAACCCCGCCCGATAGTGCTCCACCGTGGTTTCCCCGTCTTCGACGGCCACCACCTCCATGCCGATGTGTTCGAGCAATGCCTCCACCATGCGGCGGATGTTGGCCTCGTCGTCCATGAACAGGACGCGACCGCGCAACGGATCATTGGCGAGACGCGGTTCCTGATAGGGAGACGAAGTGACTTCGGGCATGATCGACCAGACTAGAGATTCATTCCGACGAAATGCGGAACCGCGGATCGCTGCACCCATACGGGAAACCGATTCGTTTCCCCACCGCCGCTCCGCCGGGAAGCACACGGAATCGACTAAAACGCTCCAGCATTATTTCCGGGAATTATCCCCAGCCAAGAGTGACCAGGAGCGGTGTCGAGTTTCAAAAATACTCTTGCAAGCAATTGGCTCTTTTTGTTGCGCCCGACTTCGGGCCTAACAATGCAGGATAAGCCCGGCCATTGAGCAGCGATTCATTCCCGGGAGAGTTCGGTGTCACTTTTGATAAGTGTCCATCAGCGTTCATCAGTGGTTTCCCTGCTACCCGCCGCTCAAGTGGACCACATTGGGACTTTAACCACTAATGCACAATGATTTACACTAATAAGGGGTTGTCACTGCATGGGCGATGCCGGGAACGCACAGGGGCGTATTTCTTGATTTCCCGGCTGCATCATCCCGGCTTGACCGACAACCGGCCCGCCGCAGTCGCCGGCCTTACCTCACCCCAAACCGTTCTGCAGCACCCAACGCACCAGGCTCGCGACCTCGCGGACGCCCAGTTTGTCCATGATGTTGGCCCGGTGCTTTTCCACCGTCCGGGTGCTCAAATCGAGATCCGACGCGATTTCCTTGGAGGAACGCCCGGCCGCGACCAGCCGCGCCACTTCCAGTTCGCGCGCCGACAGCACCGAGGGCAACGCGGCACTGGCCTGCGGCAAAGTCCCGCCGCTGACCGGGCCGCTTTCCGCCTGCACGTTGGACGCAAAAAACATCCCGCCCGACATCACCGTGTCGATGGCTTGGATGACATAGGCCAGCGGT
>CBINJL010000582.1:0-2604 GCA_966250925.1 uncultured Opitutus sp.
AAGTCCTTTGTTCTTTTTGCCTAGTTGATAGTTTGTAGTTTGATAAGTCGGCAAGGGGGCCGGGGTTAGTCCCGGCTCCCTTACTGTTTTTGGCGGCAGGGATCGGGGTCTGCGCTGGACGCTGCGCCACCTTTGCACAGCGTTTGCAGGGTCACTTCGCAGCGATGTCCGATTTTCGCGCTTTCTGTTCCCCTTCCAGCCCTTCCGTCACCGAACTCACGCTTTCGGCCGCGGAATCTCACCACTTGATCACGGTCAATCGGGCCCGCCGCGGCGATGCGGTGGTGGCCTTTGATGGCGCGGGCACGGAATGGTTGACCGAAATCGTCGACGCCAATCGGCGCGGCACCGTTTTGCGCGTGACCGAAACCCGGCCCGCCCGCCCACCGGCCTGCGCCATTACCTTGTTTCAAGCCCTGCCCAAGGGCGGGGTGATGGAAACCATCATTCGCCACGCCACCGAGATCGGCGTGCGTCGCATCGTGCCATTGGAAAGTGCCCGCACTCAGGTGCATCTCAACGGCGCACGCCAGAGCAAGAAGCAGGACAAGTGGATCGCCACCGCCCTTGAGGCCGCAAAACAGTGTGGCAATCCCTGGCTACCGGAGATTCTGCCGCCACAGCCGATGACGGCCGTGCCCGAGTTGCTGGCCGACATCCCGCTCAGTCTCGTCGCCTCGCTGCAACCCGAGTCCCAACCGGTGGCGGAAGCGGTGGCGCAACGCCTTGCGACCAGCGGATGTCCGGCCCGCGCGGCCTGGCTGATCGGACCGGAAGGTGATTTTTCGCCGGAAGAATACGCCGCCATCATCGCCGCCGGCGCCGCACCGGTCTCGCTCGGTCCGCTGGTCCTGCGGTGCGATACCGCCGCGACCTATGCCCTCGCCGTCCTCAGTGCCGCTGTGAATCCGTGACCACTCCTCGACACGCCCTCCGCCGGTCGCAACGCAGCCGTCTGGCAACGGGCTTCGGGCTGTGGGGCGCGGCTTGGGCAGGCGCGAGCGTCTGCGTCGCGATGATGACCGCGCAGCAGGGACCGCTGGTGCTGGCCGGCGCGCTCACCGGCGTGACCGTGATCGCCGGCCTCGCGTTATGGGTGCTGTGCCGCCGGCAGGCCGCCGCTTGGGAACGCCTGCCGGACGCGGTGATCGCCGGCGCCGAAACCGGCCATCTCCCTGAACTCGCCAACGCACCGGCGGAATGGTCTCGCCTGCGCGACGCGCTCACCCGCCAGCGTCACCGTTTTTCGGATACCGAACGCCGTCTGCACGACGCCACGGCGCAACTGGCGGCTCGAACCGAACAGCACCTCAGCCAGGAAGCCACCCTGACCGCGATCTACGACAACACGCCGTTCGACATCTGGACCACCGACGAACACGGCGTCTACACCTACCAGAACCGTTTCGCGCGCGAGCAGTTTGGCGACGTGATCGGCGTGAAGGTGGCCGATCTGGAACTGCCCGCAGACGTGCTCGCCGAACGCTCCGAACGCACCGGCCGCGTGCTGGCCGGCGAGACCGTGCAAAAGGATCTGCGCGAAGACACCGCGCTCGGCACCCGCTACTATCATGTGCTCGAGGCGCCCATCCGTCGCAACGGTCGCGTCATCGGCACGCTCGGGGTGAAAATCGATCTGACCGAACAACGCCGCGCCGAGGAAGCGTTGCGACTGAGCCAGCGTCGCATCAGCCGCCACCTTGAAAACACGCCGCTGGGCGTGGTCGATTTCGACGAACAGTTTCGCATTCGCAGTTGGAACGCGGCCGCCGCCGTGATCTTCGGCTGGCAGACACACGAGACCATCGGCCGGCTCGGGAGCATCATCGTGCCGCCGGCGGAGCGCGCCAATGTCATCGTCGCTTGGCGCAAGCTGATGGCCACGCCCGCCGGCTCGCGTCACTTCAACCAAAACATCACCCGCGACGGCCGCACCATCGATTGCGAATGGTATAACACGCCCATCACCGACGAGGAGGGCCGCATCGTCGGCGTCTCGTCACTGGTGCTCGATGTCACCGATCGGCTCGCCGCCGAACGTCTCTTTCGCGAATCCGAGGAACGTTTCCAGAAGGTGTTCCACCTCTCCCCTATTCCGCAGGTCATCATCGGCCTGCCCGACGGCCGCATCATCGACGTCAATCCGAGTTGGTTGCAGGCTTATGGTTACCAACGCGAGGAAGTGATCGACCGCACCGGCGCCGAGCTCAGCCGCTGGGTCTCGATCAAGGATCGGCAACGCTTTCACCAGGCGCTGGCCCAGGACGACGCGTTTCCCGTCCAGATCATGCGCCTGCATGACAGTCATCTCGCCGTGCGCACGGTGCTGCTGGGCGCCGCGCGCGCGCGGCTCGGCGATCGCGACTGCGCGGTGGTTTCCCAGGCCGACATCACCGACCGCATCGCGGCCGAGGATGCGTTGCGCCAGAGCCGGGAGTTTCTCGCCACTCTCGTCGACCAGTTGCCGGGCATGACCTTTCGCTGCCGGATCGACCGCGACTGGACCATGCTGTGGGTCAACCAAGCTTCGCAGGCCCTCTGCGGCTACGCGGCGGAGGAATTCATCAATCAGGAAATTGCTTTCAACGAACTCATCCTCCCGGC
>CBINJL010000583.1:0-2586 GCA_966250925.1 uncultured Opitutus sp.
CTTCGGGCCGTAGGGCGTCAGTCCCAGTCGCAGCGGCGGCAGCACGCGGATGAACTCGCGAGCAGACGCATTGTGATCGAGCGCGTGGGCGAGCACGGCCGATCCGATGATCTCCTCGGCATCAAGTGCGAGTCCCAACCCATGATCGCCGCAACCGAAAACAGGCAGGACGGCGAGACGACTGCCATCGATATCCGGCTCACCGGGGAACCGCGTGGTCGGGTGATGTGCCCAGGCGGTTGCTCCGGCTTGGGCGGCGAGAAAGGGAAACGGCAGCGGGGAATCAGCCATGCGTAAAAGCGGATCAGGATTTGCCGACGTAACGATGATCTGAATACACCACCGTCATGTCGGAATCGAGGGACTTGAAGAGAAACGCCCGTCCCCGAATGCTGACCTCGATGCGTTGCAGCAGCGAAGGCGTGTCGCCTGCAGGCAGCGAATAGCGGATGTCGGTGCGAGCGGTTTCGACGCTCACCCCGAACACCGGCGAAAACGGTTCGAAGTTGGCCAGGACGATGCGCTCGATCGTGCCCGATGCAGGATGAAAGGTAAGCGTGGCGTTCATGTGCCGCGCGGTCTTGTCGTCGCTGTCGCCGGGCTTGAGGCGAAACAGCCACGTCTCGCGATCGTCTTCGGTGCCGGTGAGTTCCGCCGTGGCGAGATCAAGTTGCTCGGTGACCTTGGGCGCATTGTAACCGCCGCTGCGGCGCGTCTGCTGCTCGCGATACACCCGCAGAGTTTCAGGCGAAGGCGGTGCGCCGTTTTCCTCGATCAAGGTCATTTTGAGATGATCGGGCTGCAGCGGGTCGAATGTCTCGACGCGAGAAAGATCAGGTGTGCTCGACGTCTGGGTAAAGGCCCAGCCGCGCGGACCTTCGGTGCGAAAGGTGGTCAACGCTTCCGCCAAGGCCGGCGAAGGACCGTCGGCGCGGACCGTCGCGGCGGTCAGAAAGACAATAATGACAGGCAGCAGGCGTTGCAGCATCCCGGCAGCGAACGCGTTGGAGGGCGCGGTTTCAACCCACCATTTGCGATCGTGCATGTCGGCGCTCGACCTCGCGGAACGATGCGATTTGGTCGGGAGCGATGCTCGTTCACTCCGTATATTTTTATCTCAAGCCCGACCTCTCCGCTGACGATCGCACGCTGTTTGCGACCGAGCTCGCCAAACTGGGCGCCATCACGAGTCTGCGCGGGTTTTATTGCGGAACGCCGGCGGCGGTGCCGCCGCGTCCGGTGGTCGACGCCACCTTTGATTTTGCCATCACCGTGTTGGTGGACGATGTGGCGGGCCACGACATCTATCAGGCCGACCCGATCCACCAGCACTTCATCGCCACCTGCAAACACCTCTGGTCGCGCGTGCAGATCTACGACGCGAACTGAGCGCGCGGCGCGCACCGCATGCGGCGTGTTCGGGTCTAAGAACGCGCCGTTGGAATCGTCTGTAGTCATGAAACCCCACGATCATGAAAACAGACACCTTGCTTTCGGCCGGTGTGGCGGTGGTCATTCACGCGCTCGCCTTTTTCGCTTTCACTACGCCGCGGGATTTGCCGCGGCTCAACCGGGCGACTCCGCCGGCGGAATCGCCGGTCATCGACATTTCCGTGCTGCCGTTTGATGAGCCGGTTGAGCCCGATCCGATCTTGCCGGAAGACGTCGCGGTGGCGCATTCCGCGGACGCGCCGCAGGCGGACGATTATGTCGACGCTGGGAAGACGGCCACTCCGGGGCGGGTGCCGCTTCGGTTGCCTGACCTCATTGGTGATGCGGCGAGCAGCTTCACCCAGACGTTCCAGCCAAACCTGAACGGGATGGGCAACGGCCTCCTGTTGCCGGCAGGCGGTTGGAGTGGGGCGCCCGGAGGTGTGCTGAGTCTCGATGGTCTGGATGACATTCCGCGAGTCGTTCATCAGGTGTCGCCGCACTATCCGCCGCAGTTGCGGCGCGAAGGCATCGAAGGCGAAGTGGTGGTGACGTTTGTCGTCGATATGGCGGGACGCGTGATCACCGCGCAGGTGGAGCAGGGTTCGCGGACGGAGTTTGCCCGTGAGGCTTTGGCGGCGATCAAACGCTGGCGGTTCGAGCCCGGCACACGTCGCGGCCAGCCGGTGCGTTTTCGCATGAGTCTGCCCGTGGTGTTTTCCCTCTCCGGCACCTGAGTGCTCGGCGTGTGCACAGGCGTGCGATCAGGATTTCTAGTTAACGCCAAGACCGCGGAGATCGCAAAGGACGCAAAGCGCGGCGGTGCGGAATACCGCTGTGGTGAAACTGCGGTTTTGGGTCAGGCCGTTTCAACGATGCGGTGCGGTTGCGGTTTGCCGCGGGCGAGCAGGTGGACGGTCTCGCCGGCGCGTCGTCCGAGGAGCGCTCGGCCCAGGGGCGAGGCGGGCGTGACTACGGTATAGACCATGCCGTCGACGGTGAATTCGGTGCCGCCGGCGCGTGGTCCGATCAGGCCGAGCAAAGTGCCGCCGGGCCGTTCGATCTTGAAGACGCTGCCGATTTCCAGCGCGGCCGGAGGTGGTGTCGCGGGCAGGGCGAGGGTTTCGTAGAGCCGGATCGCTTCGGCCAGTTCAG
>CBINJL010000584.1:0-2580 GCA_966250925.1 uncultured Opitutus sp.
CGTCGTCGGCACGATTTGTGAAGTGAGCGGACTCGATCCGGCCGACCTCTCGCATGAGGTCAACCTGTTGGAGATGGGGTTGGATTCGCTCATGTTCGTGCGCATGGGCCGGATGATCGAACACCGCTTCGACACCGCGATTTCGGCCAAGCAATTTTACGACGAGCTTCACCGCGTCGGTCCGTTGATTGATCACCTGCTGGCCACCGTGCCCGAAAGCGCGATCCGGCGGCGAATCCAAAAAACGGATACATCGGACCCGGTCGTTGCGGTGCGCGCGGTCGAAGTCGCGCAGCGCTCCGTGAAGCGCAGCGAAGTGCCGGCGACCAGCGGCACGATGCGGGCCAATTTTGCCGGGCTCGAACTGGAGCCGCACGCCGGTCTCAGCGACGAGCAAACCACGTTTCTGGCGGCACTGGTGGAGCGGGTTTCGCAACGCACGCGACGTTCGCGCGACTACACCCAGAAGGCGCGCTTCGACGTGGCGGACTGGAAGCACAGCCTGCAGTTCAAGCTCAGCCTGAAGGGCGTGAAGTATCCGGTGGTGGTCAATCGTTCCGCCGGCGCGCGTATCCATGACCTCGATGGCAACGCCTACATCGATTTCGCGCTCGGCATGGGCGTGCACTATCTGGGGCACCAGCCGGCCTACGTGGTGCGGGCGGTGCAGGAGCAGGCGGGGCGACAGATGGGCCTCGGCCCGCAATCGGATTTGGTCGATGACGTGGCGCGCCGCATTCGCCAACTGACCGGGGTGGAGCGAGTCGCGTTCACCATCACGGGCAGTCAGTCCGTCACGCTGGCGCGACGGCTCGCGCGGGCGGCGACGGGGCGCAGCAAGCTGGTGCATTTTGCCGGCGCGTATCACGGCATCGACAACGACGTGCTGGCGGTTGATACGCCGGAAGGCACGCGGCCGCTGTCGCCGGGAATTCCGCAAGGCATGGTCGATGACGTGATCGTGCTCGACTACAACAGTCCCGAATCGCTCGAACGCATCGCGGCGATGGGCCACGAGTTGGCCGGCGTGCTGGTCGAGCCGGTGCAGAGTCGCAAACCGGGGCTGCAGCCGCATCTGTTTCTGCGTCGTCTGCGGCGGCTCACGCGCGAACTCGGCATCCCGCTGATCTTCGATGAAATGATCAACGGCTTCCGCATTCTGCCGGGCGGGGCGCAGGCGTGGTTTGGCATCGAGGCCGACATCGTGACCTACGGCAAAATCGTCGGCGGCGGACTGCCGCTCGCGGTGGTGGCGGGCAAGGCGAAGTATCTCGATTGGATCGACGGCGGCTGGTGGCAATACGGTGACGACTCGCGTCCGCGCGCGCAGACCATTTTCACCGGCGGCACCCACAATCGTCACCCGCTCGCGCTGGCGGCGGCGAAGGCCGCGCTCGAACACCTGCAGCAGCACGGCGACGCGCTGGCGTGGGAAGTGAACCGTCGCACGACACGCATGGTGCGGCGATTGAACTGGTTTTTCGAACGCGAAAACGTGCCGGTTCGCGCGGCGCACTTTGGTTCGCAGTTCCGATTGGAGGCGCCGCAGATTCCGTTTGAACTCGAAGTGCTGCACTACCTGCTGCTCGAAGCGGGCATCTACACTTGGGAACAGCGCACCTGCTGCGTGTCGACCGCGCACACCGAAGCGGATTGCGATGCCTTTGTGTCGGCGGTGGAGAACGCGGTCGCGGCCATGCGCGCCGGCGGATTCGCGCTGCGCAGCGAAACCATTCTGCGACGCTTCGTGCCGATGTCGTCGGTGCAGCGCCGACTCTACGCGTTGTGCCAACGCGACGGCGGCGAGGCACCTTATCATCTCAGCGGCGTGTGGGAAATCGAAGGCGCGGTGGATTTCGACCGGTTGCAGGAAGCGTTTCAGGAGGTGGTGCTGCGCCACGAAAGTCTGCGCACGGCGTTCCTCGAACTGGACGGGGAATGGGTGCAGGAAATCATCGACGAGCCGCGCTTTTTCGTGGAGCGCCTGGCGGCGGACAACGTGGAGCCGACGGAGCGCTTGCGCCGATTCATCCGGCCGTTCGATCTGGCCGAACCGCCGTTGCTGCGCGTCGGTTGGGTGGAAGGCGAGGGCGCTTGTTCCTGGCTGCTGCTCGACGCCCATCACCTCGCGGTGGACGGCCTGTCGATGGAAACGGTGCTGCGCGAATTCTGCGCGCTCTACGACGGCGCGGTGTTGCCCCGAGTGAAACGCCAATACCGCACCGCGCAGGCGGAGTTGGAAGGCGACGTATTTCGCGCGAAGATCGCGCCGCAGGAAACCTATTGGACCTCGCGCCTTGGCGGCGAGTTGCCGCAGTTGGAACTGCCGCTTGATCAGGCGCGTCCGGCGGTGTTCGATTTTGCCGGCGAGACGCAGATGCTGGAATTGGATCGCGCCCGCACTGATGCGCTGCGGGCGTTGGCGCGGCAGCACGGCTGCTCGTTCTACATCGTGCTGATGACCGGTTTCGTGCTGTTGCTGGAGCGGCTCACCGGGCAACGCGATCTGATTGTCGGGTTGCCGGTGGGCGGTCGCGGCGTGCCGAAAAACGACGAAGTTGTCGGCATGTTCGTCAACAC
>CBINJL010000585.1:0-2569 GCA_966250925.1 uncultured Opitutus sp.
CTGCTCCGGCCCGATCTGCCGGTGCGCGCCGGCTGGCGCCTGGCGATCGATCACTTCGGCGGCGAGCCGGTGCTGCACGTGCGGTCGCAGTCAGCAGCTCCATCTCATCTGGTCGTGAAACAGATCGCCGATTACCTGCTCGCGGCAATGCTGCTGGTGCTCACCCTGCCGCTGCAGGGAATCATCGCGCTGGCGATCAAACTCACCTCGCGCGGCCCGGTGTTTTTTGCCCAGCCCCGGGGCGGTCGCAACGGCCGGCCGTTTACGTTGCTCAAGTTTCGCTCCATGCATCCCGGCGCGGAAACCGAGCAGGGCGCGCTCGCGTCCCGCAACGCGTTGAACGGCCCTGTATTCAAATTACACGACGACCCGCGGATCACGCCCCTGGGCCGTTTCCTGCGCCGCCACAGTCTCGACGAGCTGCCGCAATTGTGGAACGTGTTGCGCGGCGAAATGAGCCTGATCGGCCCGCGGCCGCTGCCCCTGCCCGAGGTCGCTGCCATCGCCGCCGGAACCGATCGCCGCCGGCTCAGCGTGAAACCGGGCCTGACCGGCCTCTGGCAGATCAGCGGGCGCAGCGACCTGCCCGATTTCGCCGACTGGGTGCGGCTCGATCTGACCTACATCGACCGCTGGAGTCTGTGGCTCGATCTCAAGATCCTGCTCGCGACCGTGCCGGTCGTGCTGCTGGGCCGCGGGGCACGTTGACCCGACACCCGACGTTTTTGTGCTTTTGGCGCCTTTTTATGGCCATCTGATGCCGAGTCGGCACATTGCCGTCACACACAACTGAACCACCATGCTACGATTCATCGCCCGCCGTCTGCTGGAAACCATCCCGGTTCTCCTGATCATCATCACGGCGACGTTCTTCATGATCCGCTTCGTTCCGGGCGGGCCCTTCACTTCCGAAAAGGCCGTCACGCCCGAGATCAAAGCCAACCTCGAAGCCCACTACGGTCTCGATAAGCCGCTTTACCGGCAGTATTTCGACTATCTGGGCAGTTTGCTGCAGGGAGATCTGGGACCGTCGTTCAAGTATCCCAACCGCACTGTCAACGAGATCATCTTTGACAAGCTCCCCGTGTCGCTGGAGCTCGGCCTGACCTCGCTGGTGGTCGCGCTCCTGCTGGGCATCCCGCTGGGCGTGGCCGCGGCGGTGAAGCGCAACACCGCGATGGACTATTTCTGCTCTTCGATCGCGATGACCGGCATCTGCATCCCGACCTTTGTGCTCGGTCCGCTGCTGGTTTTGTTCTTCGCCATCCACCTCGGCTGGTTCAACGCTTCGGGCTGGTATACGAGTTACGACCGCGTGCTGCCGGCCGCGACTCTCGGCTTGGTTTACGCCGCCTACATCGCGCGCCTCACCCGCGGCGGCATGTTGGAAATTCTCAATCAGGACTACATTCGCACCGCCCGGGCCAAGGGGGCGAGCGAACTGCGGGTGATTTTCAAACACGCCCTGCGCGGCGGCCTACTGCCGGTGGTATCGTTTCTTGGCCCGGCCATCGCCGGCATCCTCACCGGCTCGTTTGTGATCGAGACGATTTTCCAGATTCCCGGTCTCGGCCGCGAATTCGTCAACAGTGCCTTCAACCGCGACTACACCCTGGTGCTCGGCACGGTCATTCTCTACGCCACGCTCATCATCCTGCTCAACCTCGTCGTCGACGTCGTGCAGGTGTGGCTCAATCCCAAGCTCAAGTTCGAGTAAGTCCGTCCCTGTCCTCTTACTTCAAACTTCTTACTTCCTACTTCGAGCATGTCCCTTTCCCTCTCACCTTCCGCCGACAAACTTCCCGCCGGCGTGCCCGCGCCGGAATCCCTCGAACAGGGGTCGTCGCTCTGGCGCGATGCCTGGCACCGGCTGGCCAAAAACAAACTCGCCGTCACCGGTGGCGTGCTGCTGATCGTCCTCGCGGTCGCCTGCGTCGTCGGCCCCTGGCTCAGTCCTTATGGCTACGAGGAAAACAACCTGGCCAACACCTTCTCGCCGCCCAGCGCCGCCCACTGGCTCGGCACCGACCAACTCGGGCGCGACCTGCTGGTGCGTCTGCTCGTCGGCGGCCGCATTTCCATCGGCGTCGGCCTCTGCGCGACTTTTGTGGCCCTGACCATCGGCGTCGTTTACGGCGCGGTGGCCGGCTTCTTTGGCGGCAAGACCGACTCGGTCATGATGCGCATCGTCGACATCATGTATGCCCTGCCCTTCACCATCTTCGTCATCCTGCTGATGGTGTTCTTCGGCCGCCACATCTGGCTGCTCTTCGTCGCCATCGGCGCAGTCGAATGGCTGACCATGGCGCGCATCGTGCGCGGGCAGATCATGTCGCTCAAAAAGATGGAGTTCATCGAGGCGGCCCGCTCGCTCGGCCTCGGCAAACGCCGCATCATTTTCCGGCACATGATTCCCAACGTGCTCGGACCGATCATCGTTTATACCACGCTGACGATTCCCGCGGTGATGTTGCTGGAAGCGTTTCTCAGCTTCCTCGGTCTCGGCGTGCAGCCGCCGCTCAGTTCGTGGGGCGTGCTGATCAAGGACGGGGCGGAAAAGATGGAGGAA
>CBINJL010000586.1:0-2559 GCA_966250925.1 uncultured Opitutus sp.
T
The DNA here is from genome assembly GCA_966250925.1 of uncultured Opitutus sp. Lineage (GTDB taxonomy): Bacteria > Verrucomicrobiota > Verrucomicrobiia > Opitutales > Opitutaceae > Actomonas. The sequence goes on from CBINJL010000586.1 coordinate 2, forward strand.
GGCCGCCGTCACCATGAGTATCATCCGGGGAATCCAGTTGGGCGAAAATATGAAGGAGGAGAAGGACTTCAACGCCATCACCGATCTGGGCGCGGCCCGGTCATTCGCGAACATGGACCTGAATCCGGAGAACGCGAAAGGCCTCGCCCTGGTCGATCAAATGATCTTCGGCGCGGCCCTGAACAACATGCTCGGCGGGAGCTGACCCGTGGAAGAAACCAAAATGAACCATCGTCTCCCTGCCATCACCCCGTCCGTCGCGCTGCGGCGGACCGGCGTCCTGTTCCTCTTGCCGCTCGCGGGTTGGGCCCAGCCCTTGGATCAACTGGAGCCGGCGCCGGTGCCGCAGCAGGTCGAGCCGCCGCCCGCCGAGGTGGTGCTGCCCGGCGCGGATGCGAACGCGTTCCCCGAGCCGATCGTGCCCGCGACCGACGAGGTCTTGGTCGAGGATTTTCAAGGCGTCGCCTTTTTCCCCACGGCCGAGTCTGCCCTCGCGGCCACGGTGGAGACGGGCATCCACTTCGATGGGCTGGGCCTGCTCGATACGACCGTGTTTCGCGGCGTGATGGCCTCCTACCTGGAAGAGCCGATCACGCGCACGCTCTTGCAGCAGGTGACCACGGCGACGCGGGTCTATCTCGCGCAGCAGGGCTATCCCTTCTCGATCGCGTATTTGCCGGAGCAGGACATCACTGGCGGCATGATCCGGGTTGTCGTGGTGTTGTCTCGTCTCGACTCCGAGGTGGAGGTGCGGGGGGCGAAGTATTTTTCCCCGGAGCTCTACCAGTCACAGGTGCGCGCCGATCCGATCGCGCCGATCAACGCCGAGTCGCTGGGCAAGGACGTCGCCTGGATCAATCGCAATCCCTTCCGCGCGGCGGCGCTCTCGGCCCGGGCGGGTGATGAGCCCGGCACGACCAAGCTCGTGCTGCAGGTGCAGGAGCAGCGGCCCGTGCGCCTCTTCGCCGGCGCCAACAACACCGGCACCCTTTCCACCAAGGAGGAACGGTTCTTCGCCGGCATCAACTGGGGCAACGCCTGGGGCCTGGGCCATCAGTTGACCGCGCAGTGGAATTCGAGCTGGGACTTCGAAACCCTGCGCAGTGTTTCGGGCTCGTATGTGGTCGATCTGCCGTGGCGCCACAGCTTCAGTGTCAGCGGCGCGTATTCGCACACCAACGGCGTCGTCGCGCCGCCGTTCGCGCTCAAGGGCATGTCCTGGCAGATCGGCGCCAACTACGACATCCCGCTGGCCAGCCCGCGGGCCGACTACCGCCACAGCCTCCAGTTCGGCACCGACTTCAAGTCGAGCGACAACAACTTCACCTTCGCCGAATCGCCCATCACCGACAACCTCACTCACGTCATGCAGGCCCGGGCCAGCTATTCCGGTCAACTTCCTCTCGCGGGCGGGCTGACGGCCTTTGGCGCCACGGTCACGGCCGCGCCGGGCGGGCTGACCGACTACAACACCGACGAGGCGTTCGATCTCAGCCGCGCCGGCGCCCAGGCGGACTACGTGTATTTCAAGTTCAACGCCTCGCACCGCCGGAACCTCGACTGGCTCAAGCCCGGCTTCCAGTGGTCGCTGCGCGGCGAGCTGCAGCTTTCCCCCTGGACCAACCTGATCGGCAGCGAACAGTTCGGCGGCGGCGGATCGTATTCAGTTCGTGGTTACGAAGAGGGCGAGGTTTACAAGGACAACGGCGGCCTCCTCAGCCAGGAACTGCGCCTGCCGGCCTGGTCGCCGCGCGCTGGTCACACCCTGCAATTGTATCTGTTTCAGGACTACGCGCACCTGTGGAGCACCGAGAACCTGCCGGGCGAAACCGCCGCCGATCTGCACAGCGCCGGCGTGGGCGTGGACTACTTCCTCGGCCGCACCGCCAGCGTGCGCGCGGCCTACGGCTGGCAGTTCACCGACAGCGGCAGCAGCGAGACGGGCGACAACTCCCGCCTGCACCTTGCCGCCAACCTGAGCTTCTGAACGTGGTGACCGGCTGAGCGCCTGGAGCCACTCCGCCGCCCACGGACGAGGACGTCCGTGCTCCGGTCTTCGCGCCGCCTTGAACCAGCGGGTTTTACAGAAGGCAACAAAGGCAACGAAGAAGATGGTAAAGTGATATTAACCAACGGCTTGGTTAACTTCGTTGCCTTCTTTAGAAATCCAAATGCGTGAGGCGTTGATATTACGGAGAACGGACGTCCTGGTCCGTTGATCCTGCCCCGCGGCCATCACTACACCGTCATCTTCGCCCATGGGCGAATACGCGGATTCCCGTGAACCTGATAGGATGGCGCCGCCATGAAGTGTAACCGTTTTCGCAATCGAGGTGGAGTGGGCGTGTTTGTTGTCTGCGGTTGCCTCGCGCTGCCGCTCGCGGCGCAGACCGTGACGTGGGACGGTGCCACGGGCGCGTGGACCGAGGCCACCAACTGGAGCGGCGACGCCGCACCGCTGCCCGGCGAAGACGCCGTCATCGCCAACGATGGCTCCGCGGCCATCGTCGATGGCGACACCATTGCGGTGAACTCCGTGACGCTTGGCCAGAGCGACG
>CBINJL010000587.1:0-2559 GCA_966250925.1 uncultured Opitutus sp.
CGCGCCGTCGGCTGGGCCGGTTGCATGCGCTCGACCACATCGGGTTGCGCTATGAACCGACGGATGGTTCGGAGCGGGCGGCGGTCTTTGAACTGGACGCGCGCGAACCGTGGGAAACGAGTTTGCTATTGGGCTATGGCAGTTATGAACGGTTGCGCGGTGGTGTGGAAGTGCGCGGCCACAATCTGCTCGGCCGATCACACCAACTGCGCATCGAAGCGATCGGTTCATTGAAGAGTCTGCGCGGCGATGCGGTTTACACCGTGCCGGAATTGTTCGGCGAATCGATCGACGGCAGTGTGCGGTTGTTCGGCCTCGATCGGGAGGAACTTTCCTTTCAACGCGAAGAATACGGTGCGGTGCTCGCCGTGACGCGGCGCCGGCTGCCTTGGATCGATGCTGAAGGCACGGTGAGTTACACCTTTCAGAATCTGCTCAGTCGTGAAAATGAGCTTGCGACCAATCAGACCGACGTTGAGCAGACCATCAGCGGCAGTATCACGTTTGCTCTGAGCGGCGATACGCGCGACAATCCGCTCACGCCGCGCCGCGGCATGCGCTGGTATGGACAAATCGAAGTGGCGGACGAAGTGCTGGGCGGTGAGACGGGATTTCAACGCATTGAGCTGGGCTTCTCCTGGCACCGGTCGCTGACGGATACGAGTTGGCTGCACCTCGGTTTGTCGCACGGCACCGTGTTGACCCTGGGCGAGCCGAACGATCTGAACCTCCCGGCGAACAAGCGCTTTTTTCCGGGCGGCGAACACAGTCTGCGCGGTGTGCAAAACGGCGAAGGCGCGCCGCAGAACAGCGCCGGCGAATACATCGGCGCGAAGACGTTCACATTGCTCAACCTCGAGTTCGAGCAGGCGCTGACGGAGCATTTCAGCGCGGTGGTGTTTTGGGATGCGCTCGGAGCGCCCGCCGAGCTGGCGGATTTTCCGTGGGACGAAGTGCTGCACACGTTGGGCGCGGGACTGCGTTACCAGACGATCATCGGTCCGGTGCGCTTGGAATACGGGCACAACCTGAATCCGCGACCCTTCGACCCGAAGGGAACGCTGCACCTTTCCATCGGTTTCCCGTTCTGAGCTCCAGGCCAGCCGGGCAGGGGAAGTCAGTTGTGGTTGCCGATTACAACCGGGTCAGTGATTTCCAATCGTGACCGGTTCCACTTGCAAACCGGCGCGACTCAATACCTTGGTGAAACCGTCCGTGTGCGTCGCCCCGGTCCGTCGGGACTCGGCGATGGCGGGCGAGACTCACTCAACCCACTTTATTTATGCTTATCTGGATACTGCTAATCATCGGCCCGATGCTCTTCGGTCTCTACGCGCAGGCTAAAATCCGCAGCGCTTACAACAAGAACGCCCGCATCGCCTCGCGCGGACGAATCACCGGCTATGAGGCGGCGCAGGCGGTGATGAACTCGGCGGGGATTACCAACGTCGAAATCGTCCGTGTGCCCGGTCACCTCACCGATCACTACGACCCGATCAACCGCCGCCTCGCGTTGTCCGAGGAAAACTACCACGGCACCAGTCTGGCGGCGCTCGGCGTGGCAGCCCACGAAGCGGGGCACGCCATCCAGCACAAGGTCGGCTACGCCATGATGAACATTCGCCAGACCATGGCCCCGGCGACGCAGATCGCGGCCGGCATTTCCAACTTTGCCATTATCGGCGGCATTCTGCTGGCGGGCGCGTTTGGCACCAAGTTGCTCATCGCGGGTGCGGTCGCACTCGGTGTGATCGTGCTCTTCCAGCTCGTGACGCTGCCGGTCGAATTCGACGCCAGCCGCCGGGCCAAGGCGCAGCTGGTCAACCTCGGCATTCTCGATCGTGACGAAATGCCGGGCGTCAACCAGACGCTCGATGCCGCGGCGCTGACCTACGTGGCGGCGTTTGTGGCCGCGCTGGGCTCGTTGCTGCACATCCTGATGATTCTGTCGGGTCGCCGTGACGAGTGATCCCTGCGTAACCTGTTTCTGAATACAGCCGGCCCGGGCAATCGGGCCGGTGTTTTTGTGCGCGGGGGAATCGCGTCAAAAGCATGCAGAGTAGCGGGAGCTTCCAGCTCCCGTGTGGCCTTGCGCGAGGGGCGTTGGCTGTGCCGCGCAACGCATTGGGCAGGCGGGAAGACATCAGCGCACTGATATCTGTCCCGCCCCTCCCGGGCGGGCTACGTGGGGGATTTGCCCTCGTAGCCCTGCTCGGAAGAGCAGGGACCGGAGGGCGTGCGTTCGCCAAACTCGAGCCGGGAGCAGGATGCTCCCGCTACTTTATCCGGACGGGGGCGTCCGTTCAGGTCGACTGGCGCAGGACGGCGTAGTTGCGTTTGCCTTTGCGGAGCAGCAGGTAGCGGCCGAAGAGCAGATCGGCGGATGTCAGCATGCGCGCGACATCGTCGTGGCGCACGTTGTTGACGTAGATGCCGCCGCCTTGGATGTCCTTGCGGGCCTGGCCTTTCGAGGGCGCGAGGCCGGCGAGCACCAGCAGGTCAACGAGGGGCGCGCCGTCGCCGGCGAGCAGGGCGGCATCGAGATCGGCGGTGGGCACT
>CBINJL010000588.1:0-2556 GCA_966250925.1 uncultured Opitutus sp.
ATGAGCCTGACGAGCTACCAGACTGCTCCACCCTGCAACAAAGGGGAGGGAGACCAATGAAACCGCCGCGTAACATGTCAACAGACTTTTGAATAATTTTTCGAACTCCGCTCTTGCCTCCCGTTTCGCCGATCTCTGTTTTCGACCGCTCTTTCCCCGGAAAGAACTGTTCGTTCAACCCTCACCATTAACCATCAACTTCGATCGCAAGGCGGCCCATCGGCCGGCCTGTGTGTCGCAGCCAAGACAGATACATAGATCAACATGAGCAACCTCAGCATCACCGTCCGTGACCTTCTCGACGCCGGTGTCCACTTCGGACACCAGACCAAGCGCTGGAACCCGCGTTCCAAGCCCTTCGTTTTCGATCATCGCCAAGGCATCACGATCATCGACCTCGGCAAGTCCTTTACCGCCCTCGAAAAGGCGTGCGCCGCGCTGACCGACATCGTCGCCAACGGAGGCAATGTCCTCTTCGTCGGCACCAAGCGCCAGGCCCAGGAAATCATCCGCGAGGCCGCCGCCGCCGTTAACATGCCGTTCTGCGTCGACCGCTGGCTCGGCGGCACCCTGACCAACTTCTCCACCGTCAAGCGCTCCATCGCCAAATACAAAAAGTATCAGGCCATGGACACCTCCGGCGAGCTGTCCAAGCTGCCCGGCAAGGAGCAGGCCGCGATCAAGCGCGAGATGATCCGCATGCAGAAGAACTTCGCCGGCATCGCCGACATGGGCGACCTGCCGCAGGCCATGTTCATCGTCGACGTCTCGCACGAAGACATCGCCGTCGCCGAAGGCGAGCGTTGCGGCATCCCGACCATCGCGCTGGTCGACACCAATTCCGATCCGAGCAACGTGACCTACCCGATCCCGGGCAACGACGACGCGGTGAAGTCGATCCGCATCATCGTCGATGCCGTGGTCGAAGCCGTGCAAAACGGTCTCGGTCAACGTGACTCCCGCCGCATCGCCCGCGGCCAGGCCGACCTGAAGGCCGCCACCGCCGCGGTGGCCGCTGCGACCGGCGCCGATGAGGCCGAAGTCCAGGCTGAAGCCGCCACCGGCGACAACGGCGAGGTCGTCATCCCCGAGCCGGTCAAGCGCAAGAAGATCGCCGCGCCGAAGGCTGAAGACGAAGCCGCCGCTCCCGCCGCGGAATAAGCATTTGTTTCCGCGCTGCCCGGCCCTTCCGCCGGGCAGCGCTTTTTCCCGACCCGATTCTTTTTCCCGATTCCTACTTTTTCGAAATGAGCACTGAGATTACCGCGAAGATGGTCAACGACCTGCGCCAGGCGACCGGCGCCGGCCTGATGAAATGCAAGCAAGCCCTCGTCGAAGCCAAGGGCAACGTCGAGGAAGCCACCACCATTCTGCGCAAGCAGGGTGAGGCTTCCGCCGCCAAGAAGGCGGACCGCGACGCCAAGGATGGTGTCATCGAGAGCTACATCCACCTCGGCGGCAAAGTGGGCGTCCTCATCGAGGTCAATTGCGAGACCGACTTCGTGGCCCGCAACGACGACTTCCGTGCGTTCGTGAAGGACATCTGCCTGCACATCGCCGCCGCGGCTCCGACCGCCGTGACCCGCGAGGAAGTGCCGGAGAACCTCGTCAACCAGGAGCGCGAGATCGCCGCTTCCCAGGCCGAAGGCAAGCCGCCGATGGCCGTGCAGAAGATCGTCGAAGGCAAGCTGGAGAAGTTCTACGCCCAGAGCGTGCTGCTCGACCAGCCGTTCGTGAAGAACCCGGACATCACCGTCCGCGAGCTCGTCACCCAGACGATCCAGAAGACCGGCGAAAACATCCAGATCCGCCGCTTCACCCGCTACCAGCTCGGCGCCTGAGTCGGAGGCGAAACAACGTTTTCAGTTTTGCAAACGCCTCCCGTCATCGGGAGGCGTTTTTGTTTTTTGAGACGGCTGGAAAAGCATGCGACAACTCGCAATAAATCGGCGTGCATCCGCGTTTATCCGTGGTTGAAATGCGCCCGCTCATGAAAGTCACCAAAGGCCAGATCGTCGCACGCGGTCTCACCAACTGTTGCCCGAACTGCGGTGCGCGCACGCTCTTCAAGCCGGACCGCTGGTTCGAGCTGAACGCGAAGTGTGTTCGCTGTGATCTGCCGATCGAGCGTGACGAAGGATCGTTTCTGGGCGCGATGTCGCTCAACTACGGCGTGACCGTGGTGGTGTTTTTGGTGCCGATTCTGTTGCTTTATCTGGCCGATGTGATTGCGGGTGTCGCCGCCAGCGTGAGCGCGTTGATCGCGGCGGCGCTGGTGCCGGTGCTGCTCTATCGTTCTTCACGCAGTTGGTGGTTGATGAACTACTATCTTTTTCTGCCGCATCATCTCCCGGCCAATCAGCGCGAACTGGCTCCTGACGAAGACGCCAACACCTGAGGCTGACGAAGGCCCAGGGCGGTCGTGCGACTTCTTCGCACTTTCGGCTTCCGTTTTTGTTTTGGTCTCCTACGGTCGGCCCTCCCACGCTACACCGCGAGAAAAGGAGAGGTGGCAGAGTGGTCGAATGCGCCGCACTCGAAATGCGGTTTACCGCA
>CBINJL010000589.1:0-2524 GCA_966250925.1 uncultured Opitutus sp.
TCGCTTCCGCCCTGCCACAACTGTATTCCTACGGTCACGCCCTCGAAATGGATGACGACAAGATCGGTCTCCTGCGCGATTCGTCCGACGCCGCCAACGACTTCGAAGAGCTGCGCCGCCGCTTCACCGAGGACGGTTACCTCTACATGAAAGGCTATCTCGACAAGGACGTCGTGCTGGCCGCCCGCCGCAGCATCACCGACCGCCTCGCCGGCGCCGGCATGCTTGACCCTGCGCATCCGAACCTCGACGCCGTTTGCCCCCCCGGCTCCGGCTATGGCTTCCGCCCCGACCTCACCGAGCACAATCCCGAGGTCAACGCCCTGCTTTATGAGGGCCGGCTGACCGAGTTCTATCGCAGCTTCTACGCTGAGGACATCCGCCACTACGACTTCACCTGGTTGCGCGCCATCGGTCCCGGCAAGGGCACCAACCCGCACTGCGATCTGCCCTACATGGGTCGCGGCACGCATCGCCACATGACCTGCTGGATGCCCTACGGCGACATCTCCTTCGAACTCGGCGGCCTCATGATTCTCGAAGGCTCGCACAAGCGCATGGACCTGCTGGAAAACTACGTTTACCGCGACGTCGACGCCTATTGCGAAAACAAGCCCGATCAGGTCGCCAAGGCCAAGGACGGCGGCTGGACCTTCACCGGCACGCTCTCCCACAACCCGCCTTCGGTGCGCAATAAGTTCGGCGGCCGCTGGCTCACCACGGAATTCGAGCCGGGCGACTTCCTGACCTTCGGCATGTTCCTGGTTCACGCCTCGCTCGACAACCGCACGACCAACCGTCTGCGCATTTCCTCCGACAGCCGCTACCAACGCGCCAGCGAACCGATCGACGAACGCTGGGTCGGCCCGAATCCTCCCGGCCACGCCTTCGCCGGCAAACGCGGCCGCATCTGCTAAAGCGGTCGCCCGCCCAAGGTCGGCCCGCTCGTAGGGGTCGACCTTGCGTCGACCCGCAGTGCGTCAGCCGCCACCGCCCGTCACCACGCCACCGCGGGCTGAGCAAGCTCAGCCCCTACAATTTTCCCGCAGTCGTCGCGTTTTTAACTCCTTCAAGGCTCCTCGTGCTTCGCGCTCTTTGCGCTCTTCGTGTATAATTCCTGATCCAGCCCATCCGGAACCCAATCCCCGCCAACCCGCCCCCGTCCCCGCCACGACCATGGTTGCCTCCCACTCTTCCGCCTCATCCTCCGCCACGCCCGCCATTCGCAGCACCACCGGTCGCATGGCCGCCGTGCAGGAGATGACGCGGCTGCAGCGCAACCTGTTCGAACTCGAACGCGGGTTCATCCTCACCGCCACCACGCTCGTGCCGCAGGTCGGCGAGCCGGAGCTGAAGTATCTGCTTTGCCAACACGTCTGGGAAAGCGCCGGCCATGCCCGTTTTCTGCGTGAACGCGGTCGCGAGCTCAGCGGATTCGGCAACGACGAGGCCATCCGCCCGACGATCCTGCGCGTCTATCATGAGGCCACCGTGGCGCCGTCCGCCGCCGCGGGCCTCGCCGGCTTTTTCCGGGTGATCAAACCGCACCTGCTCGCCGCCTACCGCCACTACCTCGCCGCCACCCATCATCTGGCCGACTGGCCGTCGCGCCGTCTGGTGGAGGAGTTCATCGCCGACGAGGAACGCCACGCCGACGAGATCCGGCCGTGGTTGCAGGATGCCCCGGAAATCACCGCCTGGTGCGAACACCTCGCCCTCGCCGTCGCCACCTGGGATCGCAGCACGCTCGGCGCCGATGCTCCCGCCGCCGCCGATGCCGCCGCACTGGATTGGCGCCACCTCGCCACGCCCTACCGCCATCCCGAAACCTGCAACCGCGCGCCCTACCCGATCTGCTCCAGCGTCTTCAGCCAGAGTGATCCCAACGAATCTCCCATCGTGCGCGACTGGCTGGAAGATCCCGCCACCGACGCCCGCATCATTCGCCTCATGATCTACGTTTGGCTGATGATGGAACTCGATGCCGTCGACTACCTCGCCACCGTTTTTGTCGAAACGCCCGACGCGCCGTTCGACCTGCATCACGATCTCGCCCGCCACCTTTGGGACGAGTCGCGCCACAGTCAGTTTGGTTTCCGCCAACTCCCGAAACACGGCGTCGACCTGATGACGCTCGAGCACTCGCTCGATCTTTATCACATCCTTATCCAGATGCCGCCAGCCGAGCGCTACGCCATGATGACGATGGAATTCGAGGCCGGCAGTTTCCCGACCAAGGCCCGCATCATGGATCGCGTGCGCGAGCTCAACGATTTCGAGGCCGACACCCTCCTCGCCTTCGACCGCAACGACGAACAGAACCACGTGCGCTACGGCCACCGCTGGCTGCCCGTCATCATGAAACTCTGCGGCCACGAGGAACCGGTGGACGAGTTCGTGAACAGCACCCGCCGCCACTTCGCCGAACTGGCGGAAAAATTCGGCGGCCGCACCCCGCACACCCTTTCGCCCGATCGCCGCTTCACCGCCGCGAAGCTCAAGGCACTGTGCGGCGCCTGAACGG
>CBINJL010000590.1:0-2520 GCA_966250925.1 uncultured Opitutus sp.
GTGATTTGCCACGGCCACCTGACCGTCGAAAAAGCGCGGCAGCATCTGTCCCCAACTGGCATAATCGCCACCCTGCTGATCAGTGACGGTGGAATCGCCGAGCAGGTAGATGGTGGGAATGTCTTTGGGAGCGTCGGCAATGGAATCAATCCGGGCTGCGGGAGCCGGACCGACAAATTGGAGGCTGAGCAATTCATCCCAGCGGGCGAGCCCGCGCTCGCGCGGATTGAGTTCCACGGCGGAGGCGCCGGGCGCATGCGGAGGCGGCGGTTCCAGCGCGGCGGTGCGCGTATTCACAATGATGTTACGCGTGACAAATTCACCCGCAGCGGTGCGGACCGATTCCAGCAGCAGTTGGCGGGATTCGGCGTAAACCGTGGTGTCGGTGGCGCGATCATCGGCGCCGAAAGTGAGCGTCACGACGTGGTTGCCTTCCGTGACCGGCACGGCGAAGTCGCCCGCGCTGTTTCCGAGCAGGCAGGACGAAGTAAGCAGGATGAAGGGGAGTGTCGGGAGGCGCATGGGCGGGAAGACATCTTTCTCTTTATTCTTTATCTTAATCTTTATCCCCGTCCGCAGGACGAGTGGCCGCATCGTATTCCTTGGCGGCGCTCCGCGCCGTCAGAGAAGGATTAAGATAAAGAATAAAGAGAAAGAATTGAGGGGTCAGGCGGAGAGGTTGCCGCCTGTGATGAGAAGGTTCGAAACGTGGTCGAGCAGCACGGGGGGACGTTCGTCGGGTTGGGTATGGGTGACGGTGACGTTGCGCAGCGTGAGGCCGTCGACATGACGGGCGAAGAGGGCCGAGGCCGGGAGGAGACCGAACATGCTGGGCTCCGGGTAGGCGGCAGGACGCTCGGGCACGGCCTCGACTCCGGTGCCGCGCGGGCCGCTGACGCCCGGTTCGTCGGTGCGGAGGAAGAACGCGTTGACGTGGTGGTCGGATTGCGCGGCGACATCGGCCAACGTGATTCCACCAGCAGCTTCGACGTGGACGTTTTCCAATACGACCGCCTGCAACGGATGCCCGGCCAGTCCGCTCAGCAAAATCGGAAAGCGGCCGTCGACGTTGCGCGCGGTGAGGTCGCGGATGGTGACGTCGCGGAGGGCTCCGACCGGCGTGCCGGCCGGACCGCGGGCGCGGTTGCCGATGCGGAGAAATACCGCCGAATTGGTCACTTCGTCGAGGCGGAGTTTTTCCGCCAGCACGGTTTCGATGGTGGCGCCATCAACGGTTTCGAGGGCCAGACCGCGGGAACGGCGGAAGGTGCAATCGCGAATGACGAAGCGGCGGAAGTCGCCGTTCGATTCGGTGCCGATCTTGATTCGCCCAGTGGGGCCGTCGCGGTCGGGCGCGTGAGTGGTGGTCGTGCCGAAGGTGCCGTCGAGCACCGTGCCCACATCGTAGCCGCTCACGGTGCAGTGCTCGACCAGGATGTCTTCGCAGGCGGTGAGGCGGCCGAGCGCGTAGCTGGTTTTGAAAACGATGGCGTCGTCGTTGGGCGCGTTGACGGTGCAGTGGCGGATCGTGACCCGGCAGCAACCGTCGATGTCGAGTCCGTCGCGATTGGTGTCGAGCAACAGCTGCTCAATCGTCATGTCCTCGCACCCGGTGGCGAGCAGGGCGAAGTGGCCGCCGCGATGCAGTCGGAAATCGCGCAAGGTGACGCCGCGACATTCGCGCAGCGCGATGGCCTTGTTGCCGTGGCCGACGGGATTGTCCACGGTGTCGCCGTGGCCGGAGGACAGGGACACGCGGGAGCCGGGAGCGACGGTGCCGTTGGGACCCGGATCGCCGGCGGCGGTGCTGTAGGTGGCGTGGCGCAGCAGTCCGCGACCATCGATCAACCCCGGACCGGTGATGGCGATGTCGGCGAGATTTTCACCCACGATCAGGCTGTTGGTCCAATGGCTGTGCCCAAAATCCTGATACTGCAGTTCGTCGCCCCACGGATTCGGCTCCGGCAGATCGTAGCCGCCGAGTTCGGGCGACGGCGTGGCGGCGAGCAACACCGCGCCTTCGGCCAGATGGAGCGTTACCCGGGAACGCAGGTGGAGCGTAAAGCTCAGGTAAGTTCCGGCCGGCAGCAGCACCGTGCCGCCCCCCGCCGCGGCGGCCGCGTTGATCGCACGTTGAATCGCCGGAGAGTCGAGCGCCGCGCCATCACCGACGGCGCCATGGTCACGAACGTTAAAAGAAGGCTGGGGCATGGGCGGATCGGACAACATGCGATCACCGGGAGGGAGGGAACGGTCAGCTCCAAAGGACAGTTTGAACCTAACCCGACGGAGCCTGATTCGCCCACCGCCTACCGGCAGGAATCCCGGCCTGCGCACACAACACCACCTCGCCGCAATCTACGCTTTCGCCTCCGGCTCAAGCGCGGCTACCCACTCCACCGCACGCACACCCTGCCCGCACGCCGTAGCCGCGTTGGAGCGTAGCGACAACGTGGCCCCATCTGCCTCTCTGTTCTCCGGCTTCTCACACCACAGCGCAATCCAGCGCGGCGGAGCCCA
>CBINJL010000591.1:0-2517 GCA_966250925.1 uncultured Opitutus sp.
CGCGGTGGTCGACGAATATCTCGCCAAGGGCACCAAACTGCAGATGGGCATGGTCTTCCCGGTCTCGACCCACAACTACGAGATCCGCTACTGGCTCGCCGCCGCCGGCATCCATCCCGGCATGTATACCGCCACCGACATCGGCGGCCGCACCGATGCCGAGGTCGAGCTCTCCGTCACACCGCCGCCGATGATGCCCACCGTGCTCGAGGCCGGCAACATCCAGGGCTACTGCGTGGGCGAACCGTGGAACCAGCAGGCCGTCGCCAAGGGCATCGGCGTGCCGGTCACGACCAACTACGACATCTGGAAGAACAACCCCGAAAAGGTCTTCGGCGTGACCAAGACCTGGGCCGACACCAATCCGCAAACCCACATCGCCGTGGTCAAGGCCCTCATCCGCGCCGGCAAGTGGCTCGACGCCACCGACGCCTCCGGGAAATTGATCAACCGCGAGGAGGCGGTGCGCATTCTCGCCCAGCCCAACTACGTCGGCGCCGACTACGATGTGATCAAAAATTCCATGACCGGCTCGTTCACGTTCCAAAAGACCGACGTGCGCGAGATGCCCGACTTCAATGTCTTCTTCAAATACCACGCGACGTATCCGTGGTTCAGTGACGGCGTCTGGTTCCTCACCCAGATGCGCCGCTGGGGCCAGATCGCGGAACCCAAGTCCGCGCAGTGGTATCACGACACCGCGAAGAAGATTTATCTGCCCGAGGTCTATCTCGCCGCCGCGAAGATCCTGCTCGACGAAGGCAAAATCGACGAGGCCGACGTGCCGTGGGACACCGATGGCTACAAGGCCGCCACGTCCGACTTCATCGATGGCAACACCTTCGATGCCCGCGATCCGATCGGCTACCTGAACAGTTTTGCCATCGGCAACAAGGATCCGGTGACCGCCGTCGCCGCCGCCACTCCCTGACCCTCCGCCTTTTCGTGTAGTAGTAGGAATGTAGTCGCGGAGGACGTCGCTCGACCCGTCCCGACGTCCTCCGCCCCTTCCTCCCTTTCCCTTCAACATCCTCCGTCGCCGCCATGAAATACAAAATCCTCAAGGCCTTCGATGTCGCCGGTCTGCAGGTGTTCGATCCCGTCGTGCGCCTCTGTTACGGCGAAGAGCCGCGTGTTCAGCTGCGCAAAATCGGCCAGTTCATCGTCATTCCCGCGGTCACATTTGCGATCTTCCTCGCCTTCTGGGCCTACGCCGGACCGCGCCACACCACCAAATCCGGCGAGGTGCCCACACCGGGTGTCGTCGTCGACGCCGCCGGCGGCGTGCTCGCCTTCCACGAACGTGAAACCGTCAAAGGCGAAGACATGCTCCGAACCGGCGCCGAACGCGAGGAAGCCCTCGTCGCGGTCGAATCCCGCATCGCCACCCTGACCCCGCTGGCCGCAGCCGCCGCCGAGGAGGTCAAGGCCACCGAAGCCGCCGCCCGCACCCACCTCCAGGAATCGACCGCGACCATCAATCAGGTTTACCGCGACACACGTATCCAGTATCGCGATACTGCCAAGGCGCGGCAGGAGGAGATGCAGTCACTCGCCGCCCGGGTCGTCGCCGGTGAGGCCCCGCCCGACTCACTGCTCGATGCGGTTGCCGCTGACCGTGCCGCCACTGCGGCGGAAACCGCCGAGATCCAGGCACTGCGCGACGAACGCACGGCGCTGGAAAACGCGAAGTATCCGCCGCTCATCGCCGCCCGCGCCGCCAGCAACAAACTGGAGGAGGAACTGCAGTTTCTGCGCAAGCGTCGCGACCTCCTCTCCGGCGAAAACCGTTCGCTGCTCGTCGATCGGGCCCAGACCGAACTGTCCCAACTGCACGAGAATCTCACCCACGCCGCCGATTCCGCCGCCGCCCTCGCCGCCGCCAACGCCATTGCTCAGCGCCGAGAAACGCTCTCCACGCTCGAAACCGCCACCTACTCGAAACCCTGGACGCTGCCCGCCCAGATCGATCGCTCCGTGCGCTGCGTGTTCACCGGTTTTCTCGTCGCCTCGGTCATCGCCATTCCGCTCGGAATTCTCTGCGGCCTGTCGCGCATCTTCATGGCCGCGATGACCCCGCTCATTTCGCTGTTCAAACCTGTTTCCCCGATCGTGTGGCTGCCGATTGTCTTTATCATAGTCGGCGGATTTATTCCGAATCCGTCCGACTCCGGACTGCTGCGATTCTTTAATGCCATACCCGGTCTCGCTGGCATGGACGTCAATCCGGCGTTCATTGCCTCGGCCCTCACCGTCGCGCTGTGTTCGCTCTGGCCGACCTTGGTCAACACCGCACTCGGCGTCGCCTCGATCGACAAGGACCACCTCAACGTCGCCCGCGTGCTCCGGCTCGGATTCTTCGCGCGTCTCTTCAAGATCGTGATTCCGTCCGCGCTGCCGCTGATGTTTGCCGGCCTGCGCATTTCTCTCGGCGTGGGTTGGATGGTGCTCATCGCCGCCGAACTGCTCTCGTCCAGCGAAGGCATCGGCAAGTTCGTCTGGGACATGTTCAACAAC
>CBINJL010000592.1:0-2506 GCA_966250925.1 uncultured Opitutus sp.
CACAAAAACAACCCCCACCGCCCATTCTCCCCGCGAAAAGGCGCCGAGCTGGCTGACCATGGAATTCACCAACTTGGCCGAGCGCAGGTAACCGCCGCGCAACGGGCGGCCGCCGATTTCGAGCGGCATGGCCTGGGAAAGATCGCCCTTGGCGACGGCGCCGATGACGCGGCCCATTTCGACGGTCGGCTGGGTGAGCTCGTCGACGAGAGCGTTGATGGCTTCGATGCGTTCGGCCCAGGCGCCGATGGAATCGCCGAGCACGAGACGTTCGCTGATTTTGCCTTCCTCACCGACCTGGCGGCGCAGACGCAGCAGCGAAGTATTGGCGCGCTCCATGCGGGAGGCGATGGAGTTGAAGCTGTCGGCGGCGCGGCCTTCGAGTCCGCTCCAACGTGGAGGCAGGCGCGCGGTGAAATCGCCGTTCTGCAACGCGTCGAGCATCTCGACCAAGCTGGTCATGAAGTCCGCCGGCTCGGATGCGGCGCTGCGGGCCGCGCGTTTGCGAGCGGTGGATTTGGTGGCGGATTTTCGGGGCGGGCGGTTGGAGGCAGGGGAGTCGGACGAGGATGAGTCAGGCGAAGCGGCGGCGGATTTCATGCAGGAAGCGGACGTTGAGGGAGCGGATTGAAGCAGGAGCCGGAACCGCGCGCGCGGCGTGGTTCAGGCACAAAACGGGCAGGACCAAGAGCGCGTAGATGAAGCGCCTCAGAGACGGTTCCCGCTTATGGCGCTTTTCTGGAAAAAATCCGATGGGGCGTAAAAACGCAGGCGCCGGGCGATTCGGATCAGGCGGAAGGGCGAGCCAGCTGATGCAGAAACAAGGCGGCGAGGCGGGCACGTTCAGGCAGACTGGCGAGCACGATGTATTCCTGGTCCGAATGCAGTGCCCCGCCGATCGGGCCGAGCCCGTCGAGGCAGGGCAGGCCGGCGGCGTGAAGCAGGTTGCCATCGGAACCGCCGGCGACGGTTTGCCAGTCAAAGGGAGCAAGACCGAGGGCGTTGCCGCAGGTTTGCAACAAGGCGAAGTGGCGTTCGGTGGCCGGGGTGGATTGCAATGGGGGGCGATTGAATCCGCCGGTGACGACGGCGCGGAATCCGTCGCGGGCGTTGAGGTCGGCGAGCAGATCGGCGAGGTGCGCTTCGAAGGCGTCCATGGCGGCGACGGTGGTGGCGCGTGCGTTGAGTTCGGCGCTGGCCAGATCGGGCACGATGTTGGCCGTGCCGCCGCCGCGGATCGTGCCGACGTTGAGCAAAAGATCGGGGATGGTGGCGGGCAGCCGGTCGGCGGCGAGGCAGAGCTCGGCGAGGGCGAGGATGGCGTTGCGGCCGGCGGCGGGATCGCGGCCGGCGTGGGCGGCGCGGCCGTGCACGGTCACGGTGTGGATCGAAGTGGCGGCACGGCCGCGCACGAGATTGCCGTTGTCGCGGGCCGGTTCGAATACCAGGCCGAGTTCGTGACCGGCCGCGGCGGCTTCGATGACGGGGCGCGAGGCGGCGGAGCCGGTTTCTTCGTCGGGCGTGAGCAGGATGGTCCAGCCGAGACGGTCGTGTTGCGGCGTGCGTTCGAAGGCGGCAAGGGCGGCGAGCATCAGGACGATGCCGCCCTTCATGTCGGCTACGCCGGGACCGATGAGGCGCGTGCCGTCGGGGCTGAGTTGCGGCGTCTGAAAAGGGTGATCGGCGGCGAACACCGTGTCGTAGTGACCCGAGCAGAGCACGCGCCGCGGCGCGTCGGGGCGAAGGACGGCGCGCAGGGCCACGCGTCCGGCAGCGTCGAGCGGGAGGCGTTCGACGTGCGGAGTGAGTTCGCGCAATGCGGATTCGAGCGCGTCCGCCATGCGGGCGAGTCCGGCGAGGTGGGGGGAGCCGGAATTGATATGGCTCCACGCCATCAGGCGATCGAGCAGTGGAGCGGAGTCGAAAGGCGCGGCGAGCGCGGCAGGCAGGTCCGGCATGGCGGGAAAGGAAAGAAAGGAGTCCGATTCAGCGCCTGTTATCCGAGTCCCAGGCGCTCCAACACGGTCTCGACAGTCATCTTGTGATGCAATGCGACGGGTTTGAGCACGCCGCCCAGCAGCGTTCCTGTTTTCAAGGGTTTGTGTGCCGGCACGGTCACATGATGAGTTCCATTGAGTGTGGTGGTCAGACGGATGTGTGATCCATCCTGGCGCACACGTTCATAGCCCAGGCACCGCAACGCTTTCGCCAAACGGACACCGTCGACGTTGCGCGGAATTTTCACACTGCGAGGATTTCGTCGCGGACGAAGTGCAGGCGAATTACTTTGGGGGTTTCGCCGGACGCTCCATCGCCGAAGTGACATTGCACTGCATCGCGGACCATCGCGCGCAGTTCTTCAACGGTTTCTGCCTGAGTGGCGATACTGTGACCCAGGGCCACGGCGACGTAACCACCATCCGCCTCGTCTTCCGTCACCTCAAAGATGATTTCGCTCATATCTGAATGTTAGTTTTGCTGAAGTCGTTCGCAAGTCCGCCCGCTG
>CBINJL010000593.1:0-2496 GCA_966250925.1 uncultured Opitutus sp.
CGCCTTCATCGGCCGCAAAGCCTGGTAGAGAGCCGGTCACGGCAGCGGGATCGGTCGGCACGCGATTGGCCGAGACGATGAGGGCATCGAGTTCGGCAACCGGTGCGGTTTGCGCGGCGGCGATGGCCGCGCCAAGGGAAAGCAGACCCGCGAAGCGGGCCGGCGAACGGAAGGAATACAGGGACATGAACAACGGACTCTGGATTTAGGGTAAGAGCAGTCCGGTGCCGTCCCGGCCGGTCGATTTCGCACGAGGCGAAATCACGGCGCGTCACGGAGGGGCGTCTGCTCCCACGCTTCATTTTTGCGATGAAGTTTTCGCGAAGACCGCGCGCAAAAGTTTCGCGGCCGACGCGTGAGACACCCCGAGGCAGATGTTCGGACTTCCTACTCCCCGCGTGCGCCAAAACGCCCGCAACGCCTCCGCTCCGCCTTCACCGCCGGCGCGAGCCGGGCGATTGGCTGTGCTCCGATCCCGCCACAAAGACGGAACCGAATGGAGCTTCGGACTGGTAGGTTACCGCAGCGCAACTGTGACCGAGTTTCACGGTCTTCTCTGCGTTTCGGAGCGGATGCGAAAGAACAAGCGCCGACTCTTCCCCGACCTCACGGCGCGGGGCAATCCCGTTCCGGCCTAAATTTGACGCGGATCAAGGCGCGACTCGGTCGCCGGCGCCTAAGAGACGAAAATTCATAAACATATCAACATATTTAAATATCATGATATGATACTTGCCTCAATCGGAGCTCCGTGTTTCCGTGCCGCCTTATGTCCACGGCCGACCAACCGTCCGAATCTCCCGCCTTCACCGCCCTTCGCGCCTTGCTGGCCGAGCGCATCGCCGTGCTCGATGGCGCCATGGGTTCGGTCGTGCAGGGTTACAAACTGGAAGAGAACGACTTCCGTGGCGAACAGTTCGCCGATTTCGGTCGGGACCTCAAGGGCAACAACGACCTCCTCTGCCTGACCCGGCCCGACGTGATCGAGGAAATCCACGCCCGCTACTTCGCCGCCGGCGCCGACATTGTTGAGACCAACACTTTCAGCAGCACCACTATCGGCCAGGCTGACTACGGCTTGGAAGAGATCGTGACGGAGCTCAACACGGCCGCCGTCGCCTGTGCCCGCCGCGCCGCCGATGCCGCCGAGGCCGCCACGCCGGGCCGCAAATGTTTCGTGGCCGGGGCGATCGGTCCGCTCAACCGCACGTTGTCGATGTCGCCCGATGTCAACCGGCCCGACTACCGCGCCGTGACTTGGCAACAGGTCGTCACCGCCTACACCGAGCAGGTGCGCGCGCTTATCGCCGCCGGCGTCGACATCCTGCTGGTCGAGACGATCTTCGACACGCTCAACAGCAAGGCGGCGATTTTTGCCATCGAATCGGTGTTTGAAGAAACCGGCGTGCGCCTGCCGCTCATGATCAGCGTCACCATCACCGACGCGTCCGGCCGCACCTTGTCAGGCCAGACCATCCGCGCCTTCTACAATTCCATCCGCCACGCCCGTCCGTTCAGCGTCGGCATCAACTGCGCGCTCGGCGCTCAGGAAATGCGGCCCTACCTCGAAGAACTTTCCGGCATCGCCGAGTGTTTTGTGAGCTGCTATCCCAACGCCGGCCTGCCCAACGCCTTCGGCGGCTATGACGAAACGCCGGCCGACATGGCCGTCGATCTGGGCGGATTCGCCCGGGACGGTTTTGTCAACGTGGTCGGCGGCTGCTGCGGCTCCACGCCGGACCACATCGCGGCGATCGCCCAGGCCGTCGCCAACCATCGGCCGCGCGCCGCCCGCGATCGCACCTCGGCCATGCTCCTCTCCGGCCTCGAACCCCTGGTCGTCGGCTGAACAACCCATCGTTCTCATTCTCGTTCTTCGTTCTCGTTCCTCCATCCGAAACGAACTGACCGAGCACGAAGAACGAGAACGATTTTCCCGTCACCGTCGCCTACTCGCTACTCACTCCCCGCTACTCGCCACTGTCCGTGAACGCTGCTTCCAATTTTCTCGTCGTCGGTGAACGCACCAACATCACCGGCTCTCCCGTCTTCAAAAAGCGCCTGATCGCCGGCGACTGGGACGGCTGTCTCGCCATCGCCGCTCAGCAGGTCGAAAACGGCGCCAACATCATCGACATCAATGTCGACGAGGCGCTGATCGACGGCGAGGCGACCATGGTCAAGTTTCTCAACCTGATCGCGGCCGAGCCCGACATCGCCCGCGTGCCGGTCATGCTCGACTCCTCCAAGTGGAGCGTGCTCGAGGCCGGCCTGCAGTGCGTGCAGGGCAAGTGCATCGTCAACTCGATCTCGCTCAAGGACGTCGAGACGGAATTCCTGCGCCGCGCCCGCCTGCTCATGCGCTACGGTGCCGCCGCCGTCGTCATGGCGTTCGACGAGCAGGGCCAGGCCGCCACCCGCGACGACAAGGTCCGCATCTGCACCCGCGCCTACCACCTGCTCACCGGCATCGGCTTCCCGCCCGAGGACATCGTT
>CBINJL010000594.1:0-2488 GCA_966250925.1 uncultured Opitutus sp.
CCACCTTCCAGAGCTGATCACACCGTCCGAAGCGGTTGACCACGAAACCCACAAAACACACGAAACCCGGATGTTACCCGGTGCGTGCGTAGGCATTTCGTGTGTTTTGTGCCTATCGTGGTCTCACAACAAGTCGTTGGCCTCGGGAGGCGGCCGTTGAAATTTGCCGGCGAACGGAGCATTATTCCGTTGCGCCGGTCTCAGCGCTTTCACTCTCTGGCGAATCCCATCGTGGCGACGCCGCACCGACCTTTTCCAATCGAGTCATGAAATTCACCCTCCGTCTCCTGCTCGCCCTCGCCGGCATCGCCGGTTCGTTCGTCTTCACCGGCTGCACCAGCCAGACCGAGGCCGACTCCTCCATTCCGTGGAGCCGCCCCGCCAACTGGGAAGGCCAGGTTCCCGGCATGGGCACGACCAAGGGCTCCGGCATTCGCTGAAGCCTGCACCGTTTTTTCACTCGCCATCCGGCGCCTGCGGGCGCCGGATTTTTTTATGTCCGAACCGGCCTCCGCCAACGCGTCGCTCACCCCGCTCGCCGGCCATCTCTACGTCATCGCCACGCCGATCGGCAATCTCGCCGATCTCACGGAACGCGCACGTGCCCTGCTCGGCGCGGTTGATCTCGTCGCCTGCGAAGACACCCGCACCACCGGCGCGATGCTGACCCGACTCGGGCTGCGCCGTGAACTGGTGGCCTATCATGATCACAACGAGATCGAAGCCGCCGAACGCCTCGCCGATCAGCTCGCCGCCGGCAAATCCGTCGCCGTGGTCAGCGATGCCGGCACGCCGGCACTGAGTGATCCGGGCTTTCGCCTCGTCCGCGCCTGCCGTCGTCGCGGCCTGCCGGTCGTGCCGGTGCCGGGCGCCTGCGCCATTACCACCGCGTTGTGCGCCGCGGGATTGCCCACCAACGGCTTTCTGTTCGCCGGATTCCTGCCGCCAAAATCGGCCGCCCGCATCGGATTTTTGCAAAAGTATCGGGATTTCGACTACACGCTCGCGCTCTACGAAAGCTGTCACCGCATCGACAAATTCAGCCGCGAGATCGCCGACACTCTCGGACCGGACCGCGTCGTCTGCATCGCCAAGGAACTGACCAAATTGCATGAAACCTTCTGGGTCGGCACCGCCGCCGCTGTCGCCGACCAGATCGCCCGCGCCAGCCGCAAGGGCGAATTTGTCGTGCTCATCGCCCCCGCCACTTTCGTTTTATGATGATCGCCGAACCTGTCGCCGGTGTGATCGACATCGGGTCCAATTCCATCAAGGCGCTCGTCGCCCGCCGCCGCGAAAACGGTCGTATCGAAGCCATCGAACAACGCACGCTCGACACCCGCATCGGCACCGGCATTTCCGGCACGCCGCCGCGTCTGACCGATGCCAGCATCGCCGCCGGCGCTGCCGCGGTCGCTGAACTCGCCACGCTCTGCCGCGCCCACGCTCCGCGTGAAATCGTGGTCGTCGCCACCAGCGCGGTGCGCGATGCGGTCAACGGCGCGGAATTCGCGGCCGCGGTCAAAACCGCCAGCGGACTCGATCTGCGCATCCTCAGTGGCGACGAAGAAGCGCGCGGCATCGGTCGCGGATTGCTCTGCGATCCGGCTTTGCGCGACTGGCAGGATTTTCACGTCTTCGACCTCGGCGGTGGCAGCCTGGAGTGCATGACCTTTCGTCAGCGCGAACCTGTTCAGGCGGTCAGTCTGCCGCTGGGCTGCGTGCGGTTAACCGAGCTGCTCGTCACCGACGCATCGCTGCCGCTGCCGGCCGACGAGGACGATGCCATTCGTGCCCATGTGCGACAGGCATTGGTGAACGCCGGCATCGAATTTTCGTCTCCGCCCCTGCCGGCGGTATTCTGCGGCGGCACCCTCACGACTTCGCGGGCCATCGTGGCCGAGGCGCGCGGACTTATGTTGGCGCAAACCCAGTCGCGCGTGACGGTGGAATTGCTGGCCGCATTGCTTAAAAAACTCGGTGGCTTGGCGCTGACCGAACGCCAGCAAATTCCCGGTTTACCCGTGCGCCGGGCCGATGTGATGCCGACCGCCCTGGCCACGGTGCTGGCCATCGCGGAAGCCGGCGGTTTCACGCAATTCCAGCATTCGCTTTTCAACCTGCGCTGGGGTGTGGCCAGCGAGTTGTTGGAAGACTGATACCAAGCGCCTTACGCCGTCGAATTTTACAGAAGCTAACAAAGGCAACAAAGAAGCCAGCAAAGATATAATATCCAATAGCTTGGTTGGCTTCGTTGCCTTCTGTGAAAAATTTGAACTCTTAACGACGTTGATGGGAGGCGAAGCGCGAGCAAGTTGACGGCCTAGGAGGACGTCTTGCGCAACGCCCTTACCAAACTCGAAAAATCCTCCGGCAACGGCGCATTGATCTCGATCGTGCGCGCCGTGACCGGGTGCAAAAACTTCAGGTAGGCCGCGTGCAGCATGACGCGTTGCGGCTCCAGCGGCAGCGCAGGATCCGGCCTCCA
>CBINJL010000595.1:0-2482 GCA_966250925.1 uncultured Opitutus sp.
CGTCATCTCAACGACGAGCCGGTCCTCGCGCGGCCGCCGAGCTGGGCCTATCAGTTCACCAAACTCGTGCGGCGCAACCGCGTCGCGTTTGCCGCCGGCACCGCGGTGGCGCTCGCGTTGCTGGCCGGTTTTGGCACCTCGACCTGGCTGTTCCTGCGCGAACTCGAAGCGCGCCAGCGCGCGGTCGCGGCCGAGCAGCAGCAGGTGCGGTTGCGCGAAGAGGCGGAGATGCGCGAACGCGTCACGCAGGCCGCATTGCTGGTCAGCCAGCAGAAATTTGCCGAGGCCGACGCCTTGCTCGACGACGTGGCGGTGGATCATCCGACGGTCGAAGGCTCCGCGGTCTATCGCGCCATCGGCGAGTGGCACGCCCTGCAGCAACGCTGGCAACCCGCGGCGGAGCGTTTCGCGAAACTGCTGACGTTGAACCAGCTCGAAGGCATGGATGTGACTTCGCTCGATTACCTCGAACTCGGGCCGCCCCTGGTCGAGCTGGGCAATCGCGAGGCCTACGATCAGTTCCGTCACGACGCCATGCGGCGCTTTGCGGCCGCTCCCGGACCGTTCGCCGACCGGGTGTTGAAGATCGCGCTGCTGGCGCCGGCCGATGCCGATTTGCTGGACGAACTGGCACCGTTTGCCGCGGCCTCGATCACGAGCGTCGAAGAAGCGGTGGCGGCGGGCGACTCGTTTCGGGAAGCCTGGAGCGCGATGGCGGTGGCGTTGTGGCACTACCGACGGGGCGACGATGCGGCCGCGATGGCCTGGGCGCAGCGCAGTATCGATGCGGTGGATGACAACGCCCCGCGCGACGCCACCAGTCACGCCATTCTCGCTCTGGCCGCGACTCGGGTGGGCGAGGTGGAAATCGCTCGGCGCAATCTGCAGGCCGCACGCGACATCACGACGACGAAGCACCGCACCACGGCCGACCGCGGATCGCCGGTGCAGGGATTCTGGTTCGACTGGGCGTTTTCGCGCATCGTGCAGGCCGAGGCCGCCCGCGCGGTCTTCCCGGCGGAGTCGGTGGAGTAGGGCGATCTCCGACCGTCGTTTTTTTAACGCAAAGCCGGCAAAGATCGCAGAGGGCGCAAAGCATGCAGGAGGGCCGGGCCACCGCCGCCGGAGGCCTGCTTTCTCTTTATTCTTTATCTTAATCTTTCTCTGACCGGCGAGGACGCGGGGCCCAAATGTCAGCCCCCTGATTTTTAACGCCAAGCCGGCAAAGGTCGCCGAGGCGGCAAAGCATACGGAAGAGCCGGACTCTCCCTTAAACTTAAACTTTCCACTTAAACTCGCGGCGCGGCCAAAAAACGCCGCGGGCCTGTCGGCTTCTGGCGGCGGAAAGCGCATTGCCTCGTAACCCCTGTGCGTCCCTGCGCCGTCGTTGGCGCGGGGCGTCCGGACCTCCTTTTCCGTGACCCCGTTTATGACTTTTGTTTTCGGCCTCCCTTCTTTTCCCGGCGTGCGCGGCGGCACCCGCGGACACTTTGTCTTGGTGCATGGTTGAATCGTCGCTGCCGGAGCGGAGCGCGCAGGCGATTCACGTTCCGGCAGCGGCTCCATCGCCGCGGGTCGAGGCCGCCTCTCTCACCACTTTCGCCATGTTCCCTTTCTTGTTTCGCAACATCGTTCGCCGGCTGGCGGCGGTCGCGGCCGGACTCGCCGTCGCGGCGTCGCTGGCGGCGGAATCAGCCCCGCAACTCTTCGTGCATGATCCGGTCATCGCACGCGAAGACGGCGTCTATTACCTGTTCAGCACCGGACCGGGCATCACCCAATATCGTTCGGCGGATCGCGTGCGTTGGGAACGCATCGGCCGAGTGTTTCCCGACGAACCGGGCTGGGCGGCGGATGTGGCGCCGGGGTTCAACGGTCACCTGTGGGCGCCCGACATCGTCGCGCACGACGGGCGGTTTTATCTGTATTATTCGGTGTCGGCGTTTGGCAAAAACGCCTCGGCCATCGGTGTGACGGTGAATCGCACGCTCGATCCGGAGTCGCCGGATTACCGCTGGGAAGACCAAGGCGTCGTGCTGCAATCGGTGCCGGATCGCGATCTGTGGAACGCGATCGATTCGGCGGTGACGTTTGACGCGGAAGGCACGCCCTGGCTGAGTTTCGGGTCGTTTTGGGGCGGGTTGAAATTGGTCAAACTCAACCCCGATCTCGTGTCGCTGGCCGAGCCGCAGGAGTGGCACACGCTCGCCAAGCGGGAGCGTTCGGCGTTCACGCCCGATCGCGAGCCGGGGACCGCGGCGGTCGAGGCGCCGTTCATTTTTCACCACGGCGAACATTACTATCTGTTCGTGTCGTGGGACCTGTGCTGCCGCGGCGGCGAGAGCACCTACAAGATGGCGGTGGGGCGCGCGACCGACATCCGCGGCCCCTATCTTGATCGCGATGGGCGCGATTTGGCGGCGGGCGGCGGCACCCTGCTGCTTGCCGGCACGTAGGCGTTTCCCGGCGTCGGGCACAACGC
>CBINJL010000596.1:0-2476 GCA_966250925.1 uncultured Opitutus sp.
CTTGGCGGCCTTGAACCACTCGGCCGCCTCCGCCGCCTGCTCCGCGACGAGCGTCGAGATGGTGGATCCGGGCACCACCTTCGTCATGATGAAGTCACGTTCGTGGAAGTGCTCGTTGTAGAGATCGTAGGAGTCGATGGCCGTGTCCTTGAACAGCGTGTGGTAGTCCGTCACATGATTGCGGATACGGGTCTTGAGTGCGGCCGGATCGGTCATCGCCCGCAGATCGGCCGGAAGCTGATATTGCGCGCCCCAGACCGTGGTGTGGCCGCGCAGCCGCATCGGCGCCTCGCTGTCGAAGGCATTGAGCGCGAATACATCGGCCACGGTGGCGAGCGTTTCGGCCGGGGCGCGGTTTTCCACGTAGGTCCACTTCATGTAGTTTCCGAACGTGACCGAGTTGAAATACTGCTGCACCGCCGCCAGTCCGCGCGCATCGTAGCCCGTCCGGCCCTGATACATTTCATCCACCGTGATGGCGGTGCCGAAACGGAAGGCGGGGTTTAGCATCTCGACCCGCACGGTGGCGCCGTTGAGCGGCGCACCGTTCTGATCGCGCACTTCGACGGACAGGCTGCTCTGGCGATGCGCCGGCTGTGCCTGCAGGGCAGCGCCCCAGCAGACGAACAGCGACAAGAGGCGACAGGAAAAACGACGGGGAAAACGCATGACGAAAGGAATTGGGTAAACACAGCGCTCACGGCGCCGCTCGGGGAGCACTCATGCGAAAACGCCGGCGCCGGAATGAGAACGTCTCCGCCGGTCTAATACTTGTGCAGTCGAAATGCGGCGCACAAAGACGTCGCGTCCGCATTGCCAGTGGCCGACGAGGGTTTTTACTCGCCGCCATGCCCGTGTCCTTTCGGTTCCCTTCTTGCGCCCTTTGGGTCCTGTTGACTTGCATCGGATTGGCTCCGGTTCACGCCCAGTTCAGCGACAAATTGCTGACGCGTTCAGGACTCTGGGACGATGGCAAGGCGGAGGTCGCCGTCTTCACCGCCCGGGAAAATCGCAATGGTCGCCTGCATGAAGCGGACGTGCGCCACATCCTGATGCGCGAGAACACTGGGACCGACGCGACCATCAAACTGCATCAGACCCTGATCGTTCCCGTCGGCAGCATTCGCTACGATCAAAGCCATTCCGCGTTTTGGAGCCTGCAGGACGGCCGCCTGACCCGGTTCGCCTCCGCTACCGACGACGCCACCGGCCTGAGCTATCAACAGGGCGATCTCATCGCCGCCGCCCGCAACACCTGGCGTTATCGTGCGTTCGTCGATCAGCCGGGAACCGACGAGACCGATGTGACGGTCGCTGCGCCACCACAGGCTCTCGCATACGACGAGTTGCCGTTCAAATTGCGTCTGCTCGACTGGGGCAAGGTCACGTTGTTCGAAGCACCGCTGCTGCCCTCGGTGATCGGCGCCAAACGCATTGCGCTCGACTGGAAACCGGCCGCCTTCGCCGTGCAACGCACGCCCGACGGCTGGCGCGTCACGGTCACTCACGAACGCGGCACCGATCGGCTCACCTTCGACCGCGGGTATCCGCACGCGCTGCGCCATTGGCTGCGCTGGGACGGCAGTTCGCTCGAACGCAAACACCTCATCCGCATCCCCTATGGGGAACTCGACCAGCCGGGCGACGAACGTTACCTCGCCCCCGGCGCGACGTATCCCTGATCCGTCGTCGAACCCGCGCGGGCTAAAGCACCGCGCTACGGCATTCCCAAAAGTGCGGCGTCAGTCCGCACTGTCGCTTCGCGCCGCGCCCACCAGCGTTTCCTGCTTCGCTACCGCCTTGTCGATCTCGGCCGCCTGCACCAGACCGTGGGCGCTGGATTTCCCGGTCACTTTCACCACCATACGATCCATCAGGATGTAGATCGCGGGAATGACGAACAGGGTCAGGAAGGTTGCGATGGAGAGGCCGCCGACGATGGTCAGGCCCATGGGATTGCGGGTCTCGGCGCCCGGACCGGTGGCGAGCGCCAGCGGCAGTGCACCGAGAATGGTGGAAATCGCCGTCATCAGGATCGGACGGAAACGCAGGGTCGCCGCCTCGTAGGCGGCCTGGGCGGCGTCGCGCCCCTCGATACGGAGCTGGTTGGCGAATTCGACGATGAGAATGCCGTTCTTCGCCACCAACCCGATGAGCATGATGAGTCCGAACCGTGAGAAGAGGTTGTCGGTCAAACCCGGTCCCCAGAACCGCGAGGCGTAGAGCACGCCCACGCCGCCGGTCAGCGCCAGCACCACGCCGCTGAAAATCGTGATCGGGTGAATCCACGATTCGAACTGGGCGGCCAGAATCAGAAAAGTGAATACAAGCGCCAGGCCGAAGAGCAGCAGCGCATCCGACGAGCTTTCGACAAATTCACGCGTCTCGCCGTCCCAGGTGTAGTTGTAGTTTTCCGGCAGGATCTCCTGCACGATCCGCTCCAGCTCGGCCACGCCGTCGCCCTGGGTGAACCCGT
>CBINJL010000597.1:0-2473 GCA_966250925.1 uncultured Opitutus sp.
AAACGCGCCAGGATTCCGATCTCCGTTTTCATGATCCTGCTCGACCTGTCGCACACCAGCCACACCCGCGCCCGCACCGACGAGCAACGGATCGCGCTGGAACTGCGACGGGCATTACAAGCCCGCGGCGGGCTGCAGGAGATCACCCACGATCCACACGCCCGCACTTGGCGACCATTGGAGGCTTGGGAAAAGGTCAACCTCGACGCCGCGCCCAAAGCCTCAAGCCAGCACGGCGTCCATTGGCCGTGGTCCGCCCGTCTCAGCGGCTGGTGGCGCCGACGCACGGCATCCCACCCGCCCGTCTCCGATTTGGCGTCCGAGGCGCGAGGCGTGATTTTCCCGGAGGTTTTTTCCGCCCGCACCGGCGCCCAATTGCCGTCTCTGTTCGCGCAAGTCCGGGCGCCCCGCATCGCGATTTTTTACGATGCCGCCGCGCTGCGTCTGCCGGATCTCGCTCCGCCCGAGCGTGTCGGCCGGCTTCCCGCCTACCTCGAAGAGTTACGTGCCTTCGACGGCATTGCCGCCGTATCCGAAGACTCACGACAATCGCTGCTCGACTACTGGCAATGGGCCGGCTGGGGCGAAGGTCCGCCCGTGATCACGTTGCCGCTCGGCACGGATCACCTGTCAACTGATCAGGCCGACGCCGACGCGGCGCCTGATCCCGCCCTTCCCCGTATCCTCTGCGTCGGAGCCACCGAAGGCCGCAATAACCATCGCGGGCTGCTCGACGCGGCGGAAAAACTCTGGAGCGCGGGAATCAATTTCGAACTGGAATTGATCGGCCCCTTCGAACGCGAATCCGGCGTCGCCGCCCAAGCCCGCATCCGCGAACTACAGCAACGCGGACTCCCACTGCACCACCACCGCTGGCTGTCCGATGCCGCCCGCTGCGCCGCCTTCCGCCGCTGCACCTTCACCGTTTATCCTGCTTCATTGGAAGGATTTGCAATGGCCGCTTGGGAAAGCCTGCTTCACGGCAAACCGTGCGTCTGCTCCCATACCGGCGCCGTCGCTGAAACCGCCCGCGACGGCGGCTGCCTGCCGGTGGCGACGCAAGATGCGACCGCTCTCGCCGGCGCCATGGAACGCCTCCTGCGCGATCCGGTCCATTTGCAGCGACTCACCCTTGAAGCCCGGCAGCGCCAGCCCCGTCCTTGGACGGACTACGCTGCTCATCTGGTCGACTGGCTCGACGAATTGCGCCCCACCGCCCTCCAACGCTAGTTTGGCCTTTTCCCCTGCCCGTCTGCCCGGCTAGTTTACCGAACTCCGCATGGCTCTTACCTTTTTCAAGCGCAGCCCCAAGGCTATCCTCCAGCGTTCGCGTGACGACTACGCGACCAAGATGCGGCTCAAATACGCCCCCTACTACATCCCGATGGAATCCCAGCAGGGCACTTCCATTCAGATCAAGGGCCGCGACATGATCATGCTTTCGAGCAACGATTACCTGGGGCTTTCCTTTCACCCCAAGGTCATCGAAGCCGGCCAGCGCGCGATGGACCAGTGGGGCACCAGTCCGACCGGCGCCCGCTCCTCCAACGGCTCCCGCGCCTATCATACCGAGTTGGAGGAAAAACTCGCCCGCTTCCTCAATCGCGAGGCCTGTCACATCCACGCCGCCGGTTATCTCTCCTGCCTCACCAGCGTCGCCGCGTTCGCCCAAAAAGGCGACGTGATCCTGGCGGACAAGAATATCCATTCCTGCCTCTGGGACGGCGTCCGGCTGTCCATGGCCACGGTGGAACGGTTTTCGCACAACAATCCCGAAGATCTGCGCGACGTCGTTTCTTCGATCGAAAGTCGCCGCGCCAAGATGCTTGTCATCGAAGGCGTCTATTCAATGGAAGGCCATATCGCCAAGATGCCCGAAATCATCGGCATCGGCGAGGAGTTCGGCTGCTTCAGCGTAGTCGATGATGCCCACGGTTTCGGTGTGCTGGGCAATCAGGGACGCGGCACGGTCGACCACTTCGGTCTCAACGACCAGGTCGACATCATTTGCGGCAGCATGTCCAAATCGCTCGCCAGCACCGGCGGCTTCATCGCCGCCTCCAAGGATGTGATCGAATACCTGCGCACGAATTCGAAGCAGACCATTTTCAGCGCCGCCGTGCCGCCTTCTCAGGCCGCCGTCGCTTCCGCCGCGCTCGATATCATGATCAACGAGCCCGAGCACCACGAACGACTGTGGCGCAACACCAAGCGCTACACCGACATCCTCAAGTCGCTCGGTCTCGACATCTGGGGCAGCGAGACTCCCGCCGTGCCGATCGTGCTCGGCTCACGCGAAGCGGTTTACCGGTTCTGGCAGGCCTTGCTCGAAAAAGGCGTCTTCACCGTCATGTCCATCGCCCCGGCGGTTCCGCCCGGCAAGGATCTCATCCGCACCGCCATCTCCGCACTCCACACCGACGAACAGATCGACCGCATCGGCGAGGCCATGGCCTACGCGGTCAAGAAACTG
>CBINJL010000598.1:0-2470 GCA_966250925.1 uncultured Opitutus sp.
GGAGGCCCTGCTCGACCAGGGTATCCGCATGCGCCCGCACCAGCCGCGTTCCGATCCAGCGGTTGATACCCGCCATGGCGAGAAATCCCGTCGCCACCACCGCCATCATGGCCGCGAGGAAACGCACGCGAAAACTCTGCAAGCCCAACTTGCCCGACAATAGCACGCGGCAGTTGCAAACCGGTCCGCCGAAAAAATGCAAATCATTGCCATTGCCCCGTGCATTCCTTCTGCTGGCCTTCGCGGATCACGTTGCCCCGGTCCGCCCCTGTGTTTCGCCCCCGCCTTCACCGCCGCACCTGGTATCTGCTGCTGGTCTTCGCCAGCGGCCTTGCGCTCACATGGGCGATGCACGATCTGGCGCGTCGCCAGACGGAGAGCGATCTGCATGCGCAAACCGATGTCCTCGCCCGCGAAATCGGCCGGCTCATTCAGCATCGCTCCGATGACTACATCCATTTTCTACGCGGCATCGGCATGGTCTTTTCGCACAGCGAGGACGTGACCGCGGCCGAATTCGCCGCGGCCGTCGATCATGGCTGGCACCGAGGCATCGGCTTTCTTGCGGTGGAATGGGCACCGCGACTCTCGCGGGACCAGTTACCCGCCTGGCAACGCTACCTGAGTGACCAGGGTCTGCCTCCGCTGCACCTCACCAGCGCGGCCGGGCCCAATCGCCTCGCCGCCGACGACGCCGCGGAAAACGAAATCCAACCGGTGTCCTATCTCGTGCCATTCGAGGAAAACCGGCGCGCCTACGGCTACAACATCCTGTCCGGCGTGAATCGCGCCCTGATCGAAAGCGCCCGCGAGAACAATCGCGTGACGATCTCGCGGCTGACGGCGCTGATCGGCCCGACCGACAGTCTCGGATTCGCCATCTACGCGCCGGTGCGCCGGAACAGTGATCCGGCGCAGGACTTCCTCGGGCACGTGGTCGGCATCGTCGAGCTCGAAGCCTTCATGACCGGCATCTTCAGTCCGCTTGCGACCGGCGAGGCGGAGGTGCTGTTTGTTGATCGCACGCCGGGTGGTGCCAGTGGCCCCATCGCGTTGCGCGATGCCGAAGGACGCGTCATCACCAGCGGTCTGCCCGCGCAGCAAGTCTTCAGCGGACCCTATACCCGCACCTTCGAGGTCGCGCACATGGAACGCGTCTGGGAAGTGGTGGCGCGTCCCACCGCCGCCTGGCTCGAAAACCACCGCAGCGTTGCCGACAGTCTGGTGCTGTTGCTCGGGCTCGTCGCCACTCTGGGCGCGACCGCCATCACCTGGCACCGCAACCGCTACATCCATCGCATCGAAGCGGGCATGCAGGAACGTCAGCAGCAGCTCGAACGCATGGCGGCGGAGATTCGCGGGCTCATGACCAACAGCCCCTATCCCATCTTTTTGAAATCGCTCGATCGCCGCTACCTCGCGGTGAATCCGCCGTTTGCCGAGGTCCATGATCGCGATCCGGAAGACTTCGTCGGCCGCACCGACGAGGAGCTGTTTCCACCCGAGATCGCCGCGCGTTTCCGCGCCCGCGACGACGAAACCTTGCACAAGCGTCTTACCCTGCAGTTCGAGGACGTGATTACGGTGCACGGCATCCGGCGCCGATTCCTCGTATCCAAATTTCCCCTGCGCCACACCGATGGCACGCTTTACGGCATCGGCGGCATCGCCACCGATCTGGCCACTGCGGCGCGTCGCGGTGACGCCGGCGCGATGCCTCCGGTGTGATGCCGCGCTACCGTCCCGCGCGGCAAAGACCTTGCCGCCTCACGCCGGACCGCTGAACTGGAGACCGCGTCCTTCCCGCTCCTCCGCCTCATGCTGACTCATCCGCGCCGCACCCGCACCTTGCTGGCCCTCGTCTCCGACGGCGGGTTGTTCATGGTGGCGCTGGGACTGGCCTACGCACTGCGTGCCGGGCTGACCCGTTTCGATCTCGATCCGCTCGAAGGCGTGGCCGACTACCTCTGTTTGTTTCCGTGGGTGGGTGTATTCGGTCCGTGGATGCTGCGGCTGCAGGGACTCTATGCCCAGCCGCGGCTGTCTTCGCGCTGGGAAACGCTCTTCGTCATCGTCAAGGGCTGCCTGCTCACCGTTGCCGGCACGGTGCTGCTGCTCTTTTTGCTGCGGGCCCAGTTCGCCCGCTCGGTCATCCTCATGGTCGGCGGATTCGGCACGGTCTTCATTTACGCCCGCCATGCGTTGGTGCGTTGGAGCGCCGACGACGAACGGTGGCAACGCCGCGTGTTGTGGGTCGGCACGGCGACCGAAAACATTGCGGCCCGCGATGCGTTGTCGGGCTTGGAACGCGATGCGATTGTCTCGGTCGGCGAATGCGACCCGAGTGCCATCGCGACGGCCGAATTTGTGCGACGCCTGCACGCCGAGTCGATCGATGCGGTGGTGGCCAGTGTGCGCGGCACGCCCGCGGATGCGCTCGCACCACTGCTGCAGGCCTGCGAAAACGAAG